>JALYGL010000263.1 GCA_030777125.1 Actinomycetota bacterium | reverse complement strand
CCTCGGGCACGAGGCGGCCGAGCCGGGCCAGCTCCGGCGCCCGGAGGGCCCACTGGACGGCGAGATAGGCGGCGACCCCCGCCGCGCCTCCGACCACCACGGCTACGGCGTCGGCTCCCCGACCCTGGCCGGGGACGACGGCGGCCACGGCGGCGGCGGTGAGGCCCGCAGCCAGGGCCGCGCCCCCGGCTCGGACCAGGGCGGCAGCGATCGCCCACCGCTCCCCCACCCGCCGGCGGACCAGGACGACGAGCAGGGCCGCGCCCCCGACCATGGCCACGGAGTGGGCCACACCCAGGGCCACCACCCGGTCGTCGCCGGTCGTGGTGGCGAACCCGACCACCATCAGGGCCGCGCCGGCCGCGGTGACGGCCAGGCTGGCGACGGTGGGCGTGCGGGCGTCGTCGCAGGCGTAGGACGCCCGCGTCAGGAGGTGGATGCCGGCGTAGCCGGCCAGACCGACGGCGTACGCGGCCAGGACGCGGGCCACCAGGGCGGCGCCGTCGTCGTCGAGCGCACCCAGGCGAACCAGGCGCAGCGCCGGGCCAGCGAGGGCGATCAGCAGGGCGGTGGCGGGCAGGAGCAGGAACACGACGGTGCGCACGCCGTCGCCCAGGGAGTCGGCGAACCGCCGCCACCGGCGGCCGGCGGCCTCGGCCGCCAGCCGCGGGTACAGCGTGGTGAGCACGGGATGGGCGAGCACCGCGTACGGCAGCAGGAAGGCGGTGAAGGCGATCTGGTAGGCGACGACGCCGCCCTCCACCCGGTTGGCCAGCACCAGGGTGATGGCGATCAGGACCTGGCCCAGGGCCAGGGACGCCGCCGCCCACCCTCCGGCCCGGACCAGCCCCCGAAGTTCGGGGTGGTGCGGCCGCCATCGGGGCCGCAGCCGGATGCCCGCTCGGCGCAGGGCCACGACCGGCACGAGCGTCATGGCGACGACACCGCCGGTCGTGCCGCCGGCGAGCACCACCCGCTCGGCCAGAGGGATGTCGAGCCCGGCGGACCGCTCGTGGATGGCCCAGAACACCCCCATGGTGGCGATGACGACCACGTTGTTGGCCACCGGCGCCACCGCCGCGGCCAGGAACCGCCGGCTGCCGTGGAGGAGGGCGGTGGCGACGGCCCCGATGGCGTAGAGCAGCACCTGGGGCAGGAACAGCACGAGGAGGAACGACCCCAGCTCCACCTCCCGCCGCCGGACCTCCGGCTCGTCCACGGCCACGGTGAGCGCCCGCATGATCCAGGGCCGGGCCAGGAGGCCGGCCAGGGTCACCACGCCGAGCACGACCAGGGCGATGCCGAGCAGGGCCCCGGCCAGCGTCTCCGCGTCGGGCCCCCGCCCGGCGTCGATCAGCCGCACGAACGGAGGAACCAGCACCGAGGAGAGCAGACCGGCGGCCAGGAGCTCGAACAGCAGGTTGGAGACCAGGTTGGCGGTCTGGTACGTGTTGCCGAGGTAGGTGGCACCGAGGGCCCCCCCCACGGCCAGCACGCGCAGCAGCCCGGTGACGCGAGAGACGACGTTGCCGATCAGGACCTGGCGGGCCGCCGCCGTCATGATCCCGGGCGGGTGTCAGGTGCGTCCGGCACCAGACGCTCGGCCCCGGGGCCGACGCCGAAGTGCCCGAACCGGGGCGCGCCCAGGTCGCGGAGGGCCAGCACCGCCGCGGCCTGGCCCATCGGTGACTCGAGGTTGTCGACCGTCGACAGACGGGTGCCCACACCGGTGTCCCCACGCAGGAAGCCGACGAAGACACCTCGTCCGCCGGGGGTGTCGACCCCCGCCTCGGCCGCCACCAGGCGTCCGGGGGACTGGGCCAGGGCCTGGCTGAACGGGGCCGCCACCAGGTCGTCGGCTACCTGCGCGCCTGCTCCGGAGACGACCACGTAACGGGTGCCGGGCAGGGGGATGGACCCTATCGGCGGGACAGAGGTGGAAACGGACCCGACCGCGGCCGGGGCCTCGTAGCCGAGGAAGCCGGCCGTGGTCAGCGCGGCCAGGACGCCGCTCGTCCCGCTGCCGCCGTCGCGGGGCCGCACGATGCGGTCGAGGGCGGTGCTGCGCATGGCGTCACGGTCGGTGGGAGTGAGGCTCTGCGGGCTCGGCATGCCGAGGGCCGCGGCCAAGGCCCGGGCGTCGCCGTCGCTGTCTAGGCGCATCTTGGGGTTGAACCAGACCGTGCCCTGCACGGTGGCCCCGGCCGCGACCAGCGCCTCCCCGAGAGCGTCGACTGGCTGCCGGTCGACGCCGCTGACGGCCACCACCAGCACCGGGACGCCCCGCAGCTCGCCGTCGACCAGATGGTCGCGGGCCTGGGCGGCGAAGTCCTTGCCGTTCTTCACCTCGTCGGTCAGGCGGCGGTTCGCGGCCCGCATGTCGTTGACCGCGGCCTGGACGTCGTTGAGCCGGTTGTTGAGGGCGTCGACCGTGACCCGGTCGATGACGGTGGTGCCCATGACGATGCCCATGCCGAGGGCCAGGAACACGGCCACCAGGGACACGATGTGGTACCGGAGGTTGATCACGTCAGATCAGGTCGTGCCACGCCTCGGTGACGGTGAACCACACCGCCCGCACGAAGACGTGGAGGGGCTCGGCCACCATGACCATCACCAGCATGGCGAACAGGGCGGCGGCCACCAGGAACGCCATGTCGCCCGTCCGGACCCGGCTCTGGTACAGCCGGCTGACCCCTTTGGCGTCGACGAGGATGGGCCCCACCTTCAGGCGCACGAGGAACGTCGAGGCCATCCCCGCCCGGCCCTTGTCGAAGAACTCGACCATCGAGGCATGGGTACCGACGGCCACGATGAGCTCGGCCCGCTTCTCGTAGGCCAGCAGCATGGCCACGTCCTCGCTGATGCCCGCGGCCTCGAACACCGTGTACCGCAACCCCATGGCGTCGAGCCGGTCGGCGCCCGGCGCCTCACCCCCCGGGTAGGCGTGGACCACCAGCTCGGCGCCCTGGCCCAGGGCCTCGTCCGACACAGAGTCGAAGTCGCCGATGATGATGTCGGGCTTGTGGCCGGCGCCCAGAAGAATGTCGGCCCCCCCGTCGACCGCGATCATCACCGGCCGCATCTCCCGGATGTACGCCCGGAGGGTGACCAGGTCGGCGGCCGAGTCGAGGCCACCGCGGACCACCACGAGGACGTGCCGGCCGGCCAGGTCGGTGCGGAGGTCGGGCAGTGAAGGCGAATCGGTGAGCAGGTGGCGGTCCTGGCGCAGGTACTCGAGGGTGTTCTCGGCGAACCGCTCGAGCTCGGACCCCACCGACTGCCTGGCCGCCTCGAGCTGGGCCTCGAGCGACTCCAGCGAATGCCGGGTGCCGCGCGCCACCACGTCGCCGCCCCGCAGCACGTCGCCCCCGACGACCTGGAGGAACTGGCCCTCGCGCACGTGGTCCATGAACGCGGGGCCGACGTCGTCGATCAGGGGGATGTCGGCCGCGGCCAGCAGCAGCGGCCCCAGGTTGGGGTACCGCCCGGAGATGGACCGGGAGGCGTTGACGACCGCGCCGGCCCGGGCTCGGATCAGGCCCTCGGCGGCCACCCGGTCGAGGTCCTCGTGGTCGATGACGGCCACCTCGCCTGGCAGCAGGCGGGGGATCAGGTTCTTGGTGCGCCCGTCGACGCGCGCCCTCCCCCCGACCACGCCGTCGACCGCGTGGGCCGCAGCCTGACCACCGCGGTTCCATGCCGAGCGCAGCCTGGGGGCGAGGGCCATCAGGACCGCCCCCGCTCGCGCCATGCCGTGGCCAGGAGCTCCTCGGCGTGGCCGCGGGCGGCGGTGCTGGCCGGCTGGCCCGACAGCATCCGCGACAGTTCGATGACCCGGTCGTGGCCGGTGACGGGGCGGGCCGTGCCGACCGTGCGCCCGTCGCGCTCCTCCTTGGTGACGGCCACCTGGGCGTCGGCGAACGCTGCCACCTGGGGCAGGTGGGTGACGACGAGCACCTGCTTCCCGCTCAGGGGGCCGCTCGGGCCCTGGCTCGGGCCGCCGTCCGGGGATGCCAGGGTGGCCAGGGCCCGACCCACGGCCAGCGCCGCCTCGCCGCCCACGCCCGCGTCGACCTCGTCGAACACCAGCGACGGCGGGGAGTCGGTGAGCACCAGGCGGGCGGCGAGCATGGTCCGGGCCAGCTCCCCGCCCGACGCCACCTTGGTGAGGGGCAGCGCCGGCTCTCCGGGGTTCGCCCCCAGCAGGAACTGGACGCTGTCGCCGGGGTCGGGCCCGTCGACCGACACCTCGAAGCACGCTCGGGGCATGGCCAGCCGGCGGAGATGGGCCTCGATGGCCTGGGCCAGGCGGGGCGCCGCCTCCCGCCGGGCCTGTCCGACCACCCGCGCCGCCTCGTCGACTGCTCCCACAGCCAGGGACCGCTCCTCCTCGAGCACCTGCACCCGCTGGTCGTGCGACTCCAGCCCGGCCAGCCGGGCCCGCGCCTCGACCTGGTAGGCGATCACCTCGGACAGGTGCTCACCGTACTTCCGGCACAGCTCGCGGAGTAGTCGCCTCCGGCCCCGGACGGCTTCGGCCCGCTCCGGGTCCTCGACCATGGCCTCGGCCAGGCGGCGGACGTCGACCGCGGCTTCGTCGACCTCCGCCGCCGCCGCCCGCAGGCGCGCCTCCACCTCGGCGTAGGCCCGCCGGCCACCCAGCGCGGCCAGAGCCCGGCCCAATCCGTCCGCGACCCCGCCGTCGGTGGCCATGGCCTCGTGCGCCTCCAGACCGGCCTGGCGGATGGCGGCGACGTCGGCCAGCAGGTCCTCTTCCGCCTCCAGGCGGTCGTCCTCGTCCGGGTCGTCGAGCGCGGCGGCGGCCAGCTCGGCGACCTGGAACCGCAGGAGGTCGATCTCCCGCGCCCGGGAACGGGCGTCCCCTCCGAGCCCGGCGAGGGCCCGGTCGACGGCGGCCACCCGGGCGCGGGCCGCCTCCAGCGGCGCCAGGTC
>JALYGL010000262.1 GCA_030777125.1 Actinomycetota bacterium | reverse complement strand
GGTTGCCTCGAGGCTTGACCCGACGGCGCAGGATTATCGTGATGCGGCCAACGGCACCGAGGGGACGCGCCCTCAGGGCGAGCCAGCGGGTTCTGGTGTACCAGTATGCGCGCTACTCGCGCGTTATTGCTGACTTCGGGCCTGAGCGGCACCAACCGGAATCCGGCAGTACGCGTCGGAGGCGTGCTCGGCCCGTCTCGGACTTAACTGGTGATACCGGACGGCTGCGACGCGACGCCGGCCCACCCGACAACGACACCTTTGCGCTACCTAGGCCAGCGGCGAGCGCTTCCGCGGCCTGGGTGTTATCGAGCGCCTCGCCCGCCAGGGGACGCCGGTTACCGGGTGGCTTCTTGAGTGGGAGACCGCATCCAGAATCCCCCTGGCTCCTGCGTCAAGGACCGCCGACGGTACGGGTGTTCCGTGTGCGGACAGGGCTTCGTTAACGAGCCGGTCAAACGTGGAAAACGACGCGCACGATGGGGATGAAGAACCAGCGGAGGCGGTGACGATGGAGTGACGACCATGGCTCCGACACCGAACCCTTCCAGCCTCTGCACCTCCACGAACGAGTGGCGGTACAACCGTCTGGCGTTCTGCCTTGTCGCCTACAACGTCAGGGTCAACACGATCCGAACAGTGGTCGATGACCCGTCTGGCGAACGAACCGGGGCAGTCGTCGAGCACCGGGACGCCGCCGGGGCCGGGATGCCAGGAACACCGGGAAGACTTGTCGGCTTCGTCGGCGGTGTGATGTCCGAACAGCTCGGCCAACTCCCGCTCTTCGCCCCCGAGGGCGTGACGGCGAGGATGTCGGCACCCGCGGGCCACTCGATACGTGTGGTTCTTTCTGGACAGCCCCACGGCGAAACGCGGGGGCCGATACTGCACTGGCTGGTGAAGCCGGCGAGGCAGCCGGCCCTGTCCCGCCAACTGGGCCAGCATCATCACGGCCGTGAGCGCGACGGTCGCCGCCCGAAGACGGCCCAGCCTCCCCAGTCCACTCCGTGCCCTCCTTTCAGGCGCCGTCGTCGCCCGACGGCGGGGCGACGGCCACCCAGGAATGGGCGAACCGGGGGCTGGGACGGGTCGCCATGGCGGACGCCGACGGCCCGGGGATGAGCACCGGGATGACAGCCGGGTTCATCGCGAGGCCGACACCGCTGGCGTCAGCGCCAGGCGTGCGGAATCGGTTGCCGTTGTCATCTCCGCGCTCGCCGCGCCCGGCCACCCACTGCTCGCTCGTGTGGTGAGCAGCAGCCGGTGGAAGGGGAGCCGCTCTCCGGTGCGGAGCTCAACGGCGCCGCTGGCGTCGATGCCTCTCACCCCGGTCCCGGTCCGCAGCTCGATGGCGTGGTCCTCGTAGAAGCCGGCGTGGTGGACGCGGATCTTGTGGATGTCATCCTCGCCGCGCAGGAGCCCTTAGACAGCGGCGGCCGATCGTAGGGCGCTCGGCTCCTCGCCGACGAGCACCACCGGGCCCTCGAAGCCGTCAGTCCGTAGCGTCTCTGCCGCCTTCGCCCCGGCCAGGCCGCCGCCGACCATCACGACGCTGCCGGGGCTCATGCCGGCTTCCGTCTCTGTGCCCCGGAAAGCGACACCGGGTTCACTGCCTCGTCGAGGCCGGCCACCGCTGGGCACCCGGCGACGTCGGCCAATGCCACTCCGGCCCGGCCAAGCCGACGTCGAGTACGGCGGCGGCCTGGGGGTGAGCTCGGCCAGCGGGCGGTTGCGGTGCACCCGCAGCCCCAGGTCCACCTGGGCCAGGGAGGCCACGCCAAAGCGCCCGGCGACGTCGATGAGCATCCCGAGCTCGACCCCGTAGCCGTCGACGAACTCCACGGCCTCGAGCACCTCCCGGCTGGCCGAGCACTCCCCGGCGAGGGGCTGGACGACCGCAGCCAGATGCGGAAACAGACGGGCCAGCAGAGGCCGAGCGAGGAGCTCGGTCACGCGCCCGCCCTCTCCTTCGCGTCCCTCGAAGGGGCGGCGGTAGAAGCCCTTGACGAAGCTGATGCCGGGGCGGACCAGCAGCGGTCCGAGGAGGCCGACCACGAAGTGGGCGCCGAAGTTGCCGACGTCGGCGTCGAGGAAGACCAGCACGTCGCCACGGGCGGAAGCGAGGGCCCGACGCAGGGCCTGGCCCTTACCGGGGCTCGCGGTGCTGGGTACCACTCGGGCCCCGGCATGGGCGGCCCGCTCGGCGGTGGCGTCGCTGGAGCCGTCGTCGATGACGACGACCTCATCGACGAGGCCGACCCGCTCGACGAGCTCCAGGCGTATCGCCGCCACGATGCCGCCCACCGTCGCCTCCTCGTTGCGGGCGGGGAGGCACACCGACACCGACCGCCCACCCTTGGCGGCGACGAGGTCGGCAGCGCGAAAGTGTCGGTGGTCGAAGGTGGCGACGGGTACGGCCGCGGCTTTGTTGGTTGTCATCGATGCGTCCCTGTCAGGGCGAAGAACTCCTGGCGGGTGCGGGCGTCGTCTCGGACGAGCCCGTGGACCGCCGAGGTGACCGTTCGAGCTCCCGTCGCTTGCACCCCTCGCAGCGACATGCACAGGTGTTCGGCCTCGACGACCACGCCCACCCCCTTGGGCGCGAGCTGGTCCCGGAGCCAGTCGGCCACCTGCTGGGTCAGCCGTTCCTGCACCTGCAGCCCTCGGGCGAAGTTTTCGACCACCCGGGCGAGCTTGGACAGCCCGAGGATGCGGGCGCCGGGGAGGTAGCCAACGTGGGCGACGCCCACGAAGGGCAACAGGTGGTGCTGGCAGAGGGAGTGGACCGGGATGTCCCGGGCCACCACCAGCTCGTCGTAGCCCTCGTCGTTGGCAAAGGTGGTGAGGTGGAACGGCCGGGGGGTGAGCAGCTCGGCGTAGGCCGACGCCACCCGACGCGGCGTCTCCCGCAACCCCTCGGCGCCCATGTCGGCGCCCAGGGCGGCTAGGAGCTCGGCGACGGCGCGCTCGGCCCTGGCCAGGTCAATGGCGGTGTCGCGTTCGACGTCACGCTGTCGATGGTGCTGGTCACGGCGGCCAGGCGCCTCGCCTTCCCGCCCGCTGCCGTCCATCTCGCCCTGGCACGGGTCGGCTGCGGTGGTCACAGAAAGGGGCGTCGTGGTCATGGAATCGGGGTCTCTCCGCTCGCAGTCGCGGTTAGGGGCGGGTCACCACCGGCAGGGGCGCCCGGTGCGTCCACACTCTAAACGATACGGCCACTTACGTTAGAAGACCCGCTTGCGCTGTTCAAGCCTTGGCCAGACGGCAACGCTCACACAGCAGCGCAAGTCCGGAAGGCGAAGGGTTGCCTCTAACACATACTGTTGTTAGTCTTACACACATGCGCCGCTTTTCCTTCCGTCCTGCACTCACTTTGCGGGATCGCAAGTTCAAAGGTCTCCGGGGCTGGGCCGGCAAACCTCTCCACCCCCCGCTCACCGACATCCCCGTCGCCGCCTACATCCTGGCTGCGACGTTCGACGTGATCTCCTTCGTCGGTCAGGATGAGCGCTGGGCCCGAGACTTCTACCGGGCCGCCACGTTCGTCTTCGTCGCCGGGGTGGCGGTGTCGGTGCTCACGGCCCTCACCGGCTTTTGGGACTGGCTGCGCTCGAGCACCCCAGGGACCCAGGCTCGGCGCACCATCAATACCCACGCCTGGATCATGATCGTCGTCACCGTGCTGGCACTATCCGATGTGGCCCTGCGGCTGTTCGCCTACGAGGACCTGGCCCACACCAACACGGTGGTGCTCGTCCTTTCCGTGCTTGCCGCCGCGCTGGTCAGCCTGGGCTCGGTCTACGGCGGCGCCCTCGTCTACGAGTACGGCTTCAACGTCGAGACCTCGGGGGACCACCCGGCGTGGCACGTGTCCGAAGAGGACGTCTTCCCCGGGGCTCACGGCTGAGCGGGAACGCCGACACGTCGAGGATCCCGGCGGTGTCTGTGAGGAGCGGCTGATGCGACAGTTGTTCCCCGTGTGGGGGGACGAGGTCGACCCCGCGCCCCTGTACGGTGACCAGTCGCGCCCGGTCACGCCCGGCCGGCCCTACGTCGTGGTCAACATGGTGGCGAGCCTCGACGGGGCGACCGCCGTCGAGGGGGTGACGGCCAAGCTCGGAGGCCCCGGCGACCAGCGGATCTTCTTCCTGCTCCGCAGCCTGGCCGACGTCATCCTCGTCGGTGCGCAAACGGTGAGGGCCGAAGGCTATGGGCCCCCGAGGCTGGACGACAGGGTGATCGAGGCACGCCGAGCCCGTGGTCAAGCAGCCCTGCCCACCATCGCGGTGGTGTCGCGCAGCCTCAACTTCGACTGGTCGTCAAGCTTGTTCAACGACAGCGCCACCCACCCCCTCATTCTCACGACGAGGGCAGCCGAGGTCGACCAGCTGAAGCGAGCCCACGACCACGCCGTGGTGGTCCAGGCCGGAGACACCACGGTCGATCTCGCCGAGGGTCTCGCCGCCCTGGGCGGGCGAGGTGCCCTGGTGCTGTGCGAGGGCGGGCCCACCCTCAACGGCGAGCTGGCGAGGGCCGGCCTCGTCGACGAGCTGTGTCTCACCGTCTCGCCATCGCTCGTCGGGCGCGTCGGGGCGGGGATCTTCGGCCTCAGCCAGCTCGACCACATCGTCGCCGCCTCGCTCATGCACGTGCTCGAGGAGGAGGGCTTCCTCTTCCTCCGGTACCGGTGCGACGTCGCTGGCAGCTGAGGTCGCTCCGTCGCGACACGATCAACGACGGTATGTTTTAGAAGTGCCCCGAGAGGAGCTGGAAGCACAGATCGAGGCTGTCGCTGCGCTCAGGGACCCAGTTCGGCGGGCGCTCTACTTCTTGGTGGCCGGTGCGGGCGGCGACGTCAGCCGCGACGAGGCGGCCAACGGGGTTGGCGTCAGCCGGGCGCTGGCGGCGTTCCATCTCGACAAGCTCGTCGACGAAGGGCTGCTGGAGACCGCGTATCGGCGGGTGACGGGTCGAAGCGGGCCGGGGGCCGGAAGAACATCCAAGCTGTACCGGCGTGCACCCCGCCAGCTCGAGGTCAGCTTGCCAGCCCGCAACTACGAGCTGGCCGCTCGCCTGCTCGCCCGCGCCCTTGCGCCGGGCCAGGAGGGGTCGCTCGACCGCCTCCACGAGGGGGCGAGGGCGCTCGGGCGCAGCGTGGGGGAACAGGCGCGGGTGAAGGGCGCGCCCCGTACCCGGGAGGCTCGCCTGGTCGCGGTGCGTGACGTCCTCCAGGACTACGGCTTCGAGCCGTACCGGGAGGGCAACAGCGTCTATCTCCGCAACTGCCCGTTCCACAGCCTCGCTCAGGAGAGCCCGGAGCTCGTGTGCGGCATGAACCATTCCCTGCTGCACGGCCTGCTGAGCGGCCTGCGCGCCTCCGGGCTCGA
>JALYGL010000261.1 GCA_030777125.1 Actinomycetota bacterium | reverse complement strand
GTGGCCCGGGGCCGGCTGTGGGCCACCCAGTTCCACCCCGAGAAGTCCGGGGCCAACGGCCTGCGCATCCTGCGCAACTTCGTCGCCGCCAGCGGCGGCTGACCGCCAGGCATGGACCTGTACCCGGCCATCGACCTGCGGGCCGGGCGGTGCGTCCGGCTGTACCAGGGGGACTACGGGCGGGAGACGGTCTACGGGGCCGACCCGGTGACGGTGGCCCAGGCCTTCGCCGCCGCCGGTGCCCGGTGGATCCACGTGGTCGACCTCGACGCGGCCCGCACGGGCGTGCCCGAGAACCGGAAGGTCGTCGCCGCCATCGCCGGGGCCGTACCCGGGGTGTCGATCCAGGCCGGCGGCGGGGTGCGCGACCAGGCCGCGGCCGAGGCCCTCGTCGCCGCCGGCGTGGCGCGCGTCGCCCTGGGGACGGCCGCGGTGGAGAACCCGCAGCTGGTGCGCGACCTGGCCGGTCACCACCCCGTCGCCGTGGGCCTCGACCACCGGCGGGGCCAGGCCGCGGTCCACGGCTGGACGGTCGACTCCGGCTTGCGTCTGGTCGACCTGCTGGCCGGCCTGGAGGACGCCGGTGTGGCCGCCGTCTTCGTCACCGACATCGACCGCGACAGCACCCTCGCCGGCCCCGACCTGGAGGGCCTGGCCGAGGTGCTGGAGAGCACGTCGATCGACGTCATCGCCTCGGGTGGGGTGGGGTCGCTGGCCGACCTGGAGGCGCTGGCCACCCTTCGGGCCGGCGCCAGCGGCGACAGGGGACTTGCGGGCGCCATCGTCGGCAAGGCCCTGCACGAGGGCGTGTTCACCGTGGAGGAGGCGATGGCCGCGTGCGCAGCGTCCGGGTGATCCCCTGCCTCGACGTCGACGCCGGCCGCGTCGTCAAGGGGGTCAACTTCGTCAACCTGGTCGACGCCGGCGACCCCGTCGAGCTGGCCGCCCGCTACGACGCCGAGGGGGCCGACGAGGTGGTGTTCCTCGACATCACGGCCTCGTCCGACGCCCGCCACACCATGGTGGAGGTGGCCCGGCGCACGGCCGAGACGGTGTTCATCCCTTTCACCGTCGGCGGGGGCGTCCGCACCCTCGACGACGCCCGGGCCCTCCTGCGGGCGGGGGCCGACAAGGTGGGCGTCAACACCGCGGCCGTGGCCCGGCCCGAGCTGGTCACCGAGCTGGCCGGCGAGTTCGGGGCCCAGTGCGTGGTGGTGGCGGTCGACGCCCGCCGCCGACCGCCCGGCGCCGGGGGCGGCTTCGAGGTGTACACCCACGGCGGGCGGACTCCGACGGGCGTGGACGCGGTGGCCTGGGTGGTGGAGTGCGAGGCGCGGGGGGCCGGGGAGATCCTGCTCACGTCCATGGACCGTGACGGCACCCGTGACGGCTACGACCTGGAGCTGACCCGGGCCGTCACCGAGGCCTGCGGCGTCCCCGTCATCGCCTCCGGCGGCGTCGGCACCCTCGACCACCTGGCCGAGGGTGCCCTCGAGGGCGGCGCCGACGCGGTGCTGGCCGCGTCGATCTTCCACTTCGGCCAGCACACCGTGGCCCAGGCCAAGGCCCACCTGGCGGCCAAGGGGCTGACCGTCCGACCGGGCTGACTTGTACGCTGGACCGGTGCCCACCGCCACCCCCATCCGCGTCGGCGAGGACGACCTGGCCCGCGTCAGCTACAACGCCGACGGGCTGGTGCCGGCCGTCGTGCAGGAGGAGGGCACCGGGCGGGTGCTGATGCTGGCCTGGATGAACGAGGCGTCGCTGCGGCGGACCCTCGAGACCGGCCGCACCTGGTTCTGGAGCCGGTCCCGCCAGGAGTACTGGTGCAAAGGGGAGACGTCGGGCGACCGCCAGTGGGTGCGCCAGGCGTACTACGACTGCGACGGCGACACCCTGCTGCTGGTAGTGGAGCAGGAGGGACGGGGCGCGTGCCACACCGGCGAGCACAGCTGCTTCTACCGGGCGTTCGGCGCCGGACCTGGCGTTCGGGCCACCCAGACCGGTGCTGCGCCCCAGTAGGGACGAGTTCCGGGCCCTCGCCGCCGGCCACACCGTGGTCCCGGTGTGGCGGGAGATGGTCGCCGACCTGGAGACCCCCGTGGCCGCCTTCCTCAAGCTGGCCCAGGGCGACGGCCCGGCGTTCCTCCTCGAGTCGGTCGAGCACGCCGATGCCTGGGGCCGCTTCTCGTTCGTCGGGCGCGACCCGTCGCTCGTCCTCGTGGCCCGAGACGGCCGTATCGACGCCTCCGGCAACGTCCCCGCGGCCGTGCCCCTCGACCGTGGCGTGCTGGCCGCGGTCGAGGCCCTGCTCGGCGTCTACCGGTCGCCCACCATCCCCGGGCTCCCGCCCCTCCACGGCGGCATCGTGGGCTACCTGGGGTACGACGTGGTGCGGGAGGTCGAGCGTCTCCCGTCGCCCCCACCCGACGACCTCCACCTCCCCGACGCGGTCCTGTCCGTCATCGGCCACGTGGCCGCCTTCGACCACTGGCGCCAGCGGGTCTTCCTGATCGAGAACGTGGTCGTGGGCGAGGCCCCGACCACGGCCACCCTCGACGACGCCTACGACGGGGCCGCCCGCCGGCTGGACTCGATGACCGTCGAGCTGGGCCGGCCCCTGGCCTACGTCCCGGCCGCGCCGCCGGACCAGGTCGACCCCTTGCCCGAGGTGCGCTCGACGGTGGGCACCGACGCCTACCGCCGGGCGGTCGATGTGGCCAAGGACCACATCGCGGCCGGCGACATCTTCCAGGTCGTCCTGTCCCAGCGCTTCGACCTCGACCTGGCCGCCGACCCGTTCGACGTCTACCGGGTCCTGCGCCAGGTCAACCCCAGTCCGTACATGTACTTCCTCCGCCACCCGGCGGTGACGGTCGTGGGGTCGTCGCCCGAGCCCATGGTGCAGCTGCTCGACGGCCGGGTGGTCTCGCGGCCCATCGCCGGCACCCGCCCGCGGGGCGCCACCGACGACGACGACCGCCGCCTGGCCGGCGAGCTGCGGGAGCACCCCAAGGAGGTGGCCGAGCACGTCATGCTGGTCGACCTGGCCCGCAACGACGTCGGGCGGGTGGTGAGCTTCGGCACCGAGCAGGTCGACGAGCTCATGACCCTCGAGCGCTACAGCCACGTGATGCACCTCACGTCGCAGGTCTCCGGCCGCCTGGCCCAGGGACGGGGCCCCATCGACGTGCTGCGCGCCACCCTCCCCGCGGGCACGGTGTCGGGTGCGCCGAAGGTACGGGCCATGGAGATCATCGACGACCTCGAGCCCACCCGACGCGGCCCGTATGCCGGTGTCGTCGGCTACCTCGACTTCTCCGGCAACCTCGACACCGCCATCACCATCCGCACCATGCTCGTCAGCCCCGACGGGCGGGCGTCGGTGCAGGCCGGCGCCGGCATCGTCGCCGACAGTGATCCGGCGGCCGAGGACGAAGAGTGCCGGAACAAGGCCGCCGCCCTGCTGGCCGCCGTCCCCGCCGCCCGGCGCATGCGCACCGCCGGCTCCGGAGCGGTGGCCGCGAGCGAGGTCCCCGCCCGTGCCTGACGTGACCGCCGACTACCTCGCCCTGCGGGAGGAGGCCGGCGTGGTGGAGCTGCCCCGCGACTTCGTGCGGGTCTCGGGGCCGGACGCGCTGACGTTCCTCCAGGGCCAGCTGTCCCAGGACGTCGATCTGCCGGTGGACGGGTGGGCCTGGGCCCTGCTGCTGCAGCCCCAGGGCAAGATGGTGGCCCTCCTGCGGGTCACCCGCCTCGGCGACGACGAGTTCGTGCTCGACACCGACGGCGGGTGGGGGGCCACCGTGGTCGAGCGCCTCAATCGGTTCAAGCTGCGGGTCAAGGCCGACGTCGACCCCCTCGCTTGGCGGTGCCTGGCCGTTCGGGGTCCCCGGGCCCACGAGGCCGTGGCCCGGCGGGCCGGGGCCGGCGGCCTGGCCGTCGGCGCCGACTGGCCCGGGCTCGCGGGCGTCGACCTCATCGGTGACGCGCCCCAGCCGCCCGAGGGCGTCCGCCCGTGCTCGCTGCACGCCTACCAGGCCGTCCGCGTCGAGGCGGGTGTGCCCGAGATGGGGCGGGAGCTCGACGAGCACACCATCCCGGCCGAGGCCGGAGTGGTCGAGCGCTCGGTCAGCTTCACCAAGGGCTGCTACACCGGCCAGGAGCTGGTGGCTCGCATCGACTCGCGTGGTGGCAACGTGCCCCGCCGGCTGCGGGGCGTGGTGGTGACCACCAACGTCATCCCGCCGCCGGGCGCGTCGCTCACCGTCGACGGCAAGGAGGTGGGGCAGCTGACCAGCGTGGCCGAGTCGCTGGAGCGCCGGGCCCCCGTCGCCCTGGCCTACGTGCGCCGGGCGGTGGAGCCGCCGGCCGACGCGGTGATCTCGTGGGACGGCGGGAACGCGCCGGCTCGTATCGAGGCGCTGCCGCTCGTGTCTTGAGGACGACGTCCAGAGTGGCCGCGGTCGTCCTCGCCGTCGTGGCCGCGGCGTGCAGCGGCGACGAAGGGACCACGGGCGCCATCGGTCGGGCGTCGTCGACGGCGGTGCCCGCCGGCGAGGCCCCGACCACGACCGGCCCGACGTCCACCACCAGCACAACCGCCACCACCGTGCGGGGCACGCCGCGGGCCACGACGTCGACGACGATCGCCCTCGGCCCGGGCCAGGCCACCATCACCGGGACCGTGAACGGGCCGGCCGGTCCGGTCGACGGGGCGACGGTGCGGATCGAGCGGCTGGTGGGCCAGCAGGTGGCGTCGACGGAGGTCCGCTCGGCCGGCGGTGGGTACACGCTCGCGTCGGTGCTCGGCGGCGCCTACCGGGTCCGGGCCTGGAAAGCGCCCGACCTGGCCCAGTCCGGCACGGAGACGTTCTTCCTGGCCGCCGACGAGGTGAAGCGGCTCGACCTGACCCTCATCCAGTACGGGTCCGGTGTGATCGCCACTGTCGACCCCTCGCCGCCCCGGGTCGACCAGCAGGCCACCCTCACGGTGCAGCTGGGATCGGGCCGGGTCGACGACGAGGGCCGGGTCTCCACCGACCCGAGGGCGAACGTCCCCCTCACACTCACGGTGGGCCCGGGGCTGGCTCTCGAGTCGCCCGCCCAGGCCACGACCGACGCCAACGGCACAGCCTCGTGGCGCCTCCGCTGTACCGCGCCCGGGCCGGTTCCGGTCAGCCTCACCGTCGCCACCGTGACTACCGGGGTCAACGTGCCCCCCTGCGCGGCACGCTGACCCGCGGCCCGGTCTCGCCTGCGCCGACGAGGTCGGCCGGTACCATCCTCGACGTGGCGTCCCCGGTGCTCGAGCGCATTCTGGCCTCCCACCGCCGGGCGGCCGCCGCCGACGAGCGCCGGCTCGCCGACCTGTTGGGCGCGGCCCGGGCCGCGCCCGCGCCCCGTCCGTTCCGCGACGCGTTGGGCGACGGCCATCCCGGCGGCACCCTTGCCGTGATCGCCGAGGTCAAGCGCCGATCTCCGTCGAAGGGCGACCTCGCCCCCGGTCTCGACGCCGGGGTGGTGGCCAAGGCCTACGAGGACGCCGGCGCCGCGGCCGTGTCGGTGCTCACCGACGCCGAGTACTTCGGCGGGTCGGCCGCCGACCTGGCCGACGCCCGGAACGCCTGCGCGCTGCCGGTCCTGCGCAAGGACTTCACCGTCGACGAGCGCGACGTGTGCGACGCCCGCACCATGGGCGCGGATGCCGTCCTACTGATCGTGGCCGCCCTGTCCGACGCCGAGCTGGCCCGGTTCCGGTCGACGGCGGCCGAGCTGGGCATGGCCGCCCTCGTCGAGGTCCACGACGAGGCCGAGCTGGCCCGAGCGGTCGACGCCGGTGCCGACCTGGTGGGGGTCAACCAGCGCGACCTGCGCACCTTCGACGTCGACCGGGCCCGGGCCGTCCGGCTGGCGTCGCTCATCCCGTCGGGGATCGTCAAGGTGGCCGAGTCGGGGATCACCGGCGCCGCCGACCTGCAGGACCTGGCCGCGGCCGGCTACGACGCCGTACTGGTGGGGGAGCGCCTGGTGACGGCGGCCGACCCGGGCGACGCCCTCCGAGACCTGAGAGGAGCAAACTCATGACGACCGCCCGCTGGACCCTCCCCGCCGAGCGGGTTCCCGAGGCGTGGTTCAACGCCACCACCGTGCTGCCGGCGCCGCTCGAACCGCCGCTGCACCCGGCCACTCGGGAACCGGTCGGCCCCGACGATCTGGCCCCCCTGTTCCCCATGGCGCTGATCGGCCAGGAGGTCTCCACCGAGCCGTGGATCGACGTCCCCGGCGAGGTGCTCGACATCCTGCGCCTGTGGCGCCCCACACCGCTCGTCCGGGCCACCCGTCTGGAGGCCGCCCTGGGCACTCCGGCTCGGATCTACTACAAGGACGAGTCCGGGTCGCCGGCCGGGTCGCACAAGCCCAACACCGCCGTCCCCCAGGCCTTCTACAACCGCCAGGAGGGCGTGCGCCGCCTGTCGACCGAGACCGGGGCGGGCCAGTGGGGGAGCGCCATCGCCCTGGCCGCGGCCCTGTTCGACCTCGAGTGCAAGGTCTACATGGTCCGCTCGTCGTTCGAGCAGAAGCCCTACCGCCGGGTCATGATCGAGACCTGGGGCGGTTCGGTCGAGCCCTCGCCGGTCGACGATCCCTCCCACACCGGCTCGCTCGGCACGGCCATCAGCGACGCGGTGCGGGACGCGGCCACCCGCCCCGACACCCACTACGCACTGGGCTCGGTGCTCAACCACGTGCTGTTGCACCAGACGGTGATCGGGCTGGAGGCCAAGGAGCAGCTGACCGTGGCCGGCGAGGACCAACCCGACGTGGTCGTGGGGTGCTGCGGCGGCGGGTCGAACCTGGGTGGCATCGCCCTGCCGTTCGTGGCCGACGAGAGTGTCCGGCTGATGGCGGTGGAGCCGTCGTCGTGCCCGACCCTGACGTCCGGTCGATTCGACTACGACTTCGGGGACACCGCCGGGATGACGCCCCTGCTGTCGATGTACACGCTGGGCCACGACTTCGTGCCCCCGACCATCCACGCCGGTGGGCTGCGCTACCACGGCGACTCGCCGATCATCTCCAACCTCGTCCGCCACGGCCGCATGGAGGCCACCGCCTACCCGCAGGGCAAGGTCTTCGAGGCCGCGGTCGAGTTCGCCCGCACCCAGGGCACCATCCCGGCCCCGGAGACGGCCCACGCCATTCGGGCCGTGATCGACGAGGCCCTGCTGGCCAAGGAGGAGGGCGTCGAGCGGGTGATCCTGTTCGGCTACTCCGGTCACGGCCTCCTCGACCTCGCGGCCTACGACGATTTCCTGCGCGGCACGTTGGAAGGGTGAGGGCCCTTTCATGACGGCGGGCACCCGGGTCCTTCGGACCTCGCCCGCCGTGTGCCGGCGGGGGACCCCAGCCCCGCCGGCGGGACCCAGCCCGGCCGTCATGGACAAGGTGCCCGCCGTCATGAGTAGCGTCGGCGACGGATGTTCGTGAAGATCTGCGGGACGACAAGCGAGCAGGACGCGCTGCTGGCGGTGGCCATGGGCGCCGACGCGGTCGGGTTCGTCTTCGCCCCTTCGCCCCGGCAGATCGCGGCCCAGACGGCGGCCGACATCGTCAAGCGCCTGCCCCCGGAGATCCTCACCGTGGGCGTGTTCCGGGACGAATCGCCCGAACGGGTGGTCGAGGTGGTCAACGGCACCGGCCTCAAGGGCGCCCAGCTGCACGGCCACGAGACGCCTGACCAGGCCGCCTTCGTGCGGGCCCGGGTCCCGTTCGTCATCCAGGCCTTCGCCGCCGGCGACCCGGCGGTGGCCCGGGCCGGCGACTACCCGGTCGACGTCATCCTGCTCGACTCGCCCTCGCCCGGTTCGGGCCAGGTGTTCGACTGGCAGCTGGCCGAGGTTCCCGACGGTTTCCGGGTGGTGTTGGCCGGCGGGCTCACGCCGGCCAACGTGGCCGAGGCCATCGCCAAGGTGCATCCGTGGGGGGTCGACGTGGTCAGCGGGGTCGAGTCGGCGCCCGGCCAGAAGGACCCGGTGAAGGTGCGCGCCTTCGTCGCCGCGGCCAAGGCCGCGGGCGCCCGCCCCTACGTCCCGGCCGACGACGCCCCCTTCGACCAGGACGACGCCTGATGGCCGCCACCGACCCGCACGCCCGGCTGATGGGCGATCCGGCCGCCGGCGGCCGGTTCGGGGACTTCGGGGGCCGGTACCTGCCCGAGTCCCTGGTGCCGGCCTGCCAGGAACTGGAGGCCGCGTTCACCGAGGCCTGGGCGGACCGGGCCTTCCGGCTCGAGCTCGACGCCCTCCTGAGGGACTACGCCGGCCGCCCCACGCCAGTCACCGAGTGCCACCGGCTGTCGCGCCGGCTGGGCGTGCGGGTGCTGCTGAAGCGGGAGGACCTGGCCCACACCGGTTCGCACAAGATCAACAACGTCCTCGGCCAGGCCCTGCTCACCCGCCGCATGGGCAAGTCGCGGATGATCGCCGAGACGGGCGCCGGTCAGCACGGTGTGGCCACGGCCACCGCCGCCGCCCTGTTCGGGTTCGACTGCCGAATCTACATGGGTGAGGTCGACGTCGAACGGCAAGCCCTCAACGTCTTCCGCATGAAGTTGCTGGGCGCCGAGGTCGTGCCGGTGGCGTCCGGCAGCCGCACCCTCAAGGACGCAATCAACGAGACGTTGAGGGAATGGGTCGCCTCGGTCGAGACCTCCCACTACTGCCTTGGCTCGGTGATGGGCCCGCACCCGTACCCATGGATGGTCCGGGAGTTCCAACGGGTCATCGGGGAGGAGGCCCGCCCGCAGTGTCGAGCCGTCCTGGACGGCAGCGACCCCGACGTGGTGGTGGCGTGTGTGGGCGGCGGTTCCAACGCCGCCGGCGTGTTCGCCGGGTTCGTCGGCACCGACGCCCGCCTGGTCGGCGTCGAGCCCGCCGGAGGCGCCGCCATCGGGCACGGCGTGCCCGGCGTCGTCCACGGCAGCAAGTCCTTCCTGCTCCAGGACGAGGAGGGCCAGGTCGCGGAGGCGCAGTCCATCTCGGCCGGACTCGACTACCCCGGCATCGGCCCTGAGCATTCCCACCTGGCCTCCGTCGGGCGGGTCCGCTACGTGACCGCGGGCGACGTGGAGGTGGTCGACGCCTTCCGCCTGCTGGCCGCCACCGAGGGCATCCTGCCGGCCCTCGAGCCGGCCCACGCCCTGGCGTGGGTGCTCCGGGCCGCCGACACCGACGAGCTCCAGGCCGGCTCGACCGTGCTCCTGAACCTCTCCGGACGGGGGGACAAGGACGTGGCCCAGGTCCTGGAACTGCTCGACGGAGAGCTCTAGATCCGCCTGGGCCCGTTTGAAGCCGGCGCGCCGGGGGGTACCGTCATCGATGCTCTAGGACGGAGACACACAGCGGCGATCCGTTGGGAAGCGAGCGGCGGTGGCAGATCACTTCGACGGCGACCTGGGTCCGCCCCGGGCGCTGCTGGCTCCGTGCATCCTCCTGCTGCTGGCCGAGGCCCCGGGCCACGGCTACGAGCTCATGGAGCGGCTGAAGCCCTTCGGTTTCGACTGGAACGGCCCCGGCCCCATCTACCGTGAACTGCGCGGTCTCGAGGCGGCCAACCTGGTGACCTCGGCCTGGTCGGCGCCCAAGGCCGGTCCGGTGCCGCGGGTCTACGAGCTCACGCCGGCCGGTCGGGCCGCCCTGGAGCGGTCGGCCGCCGGCATCACCGACCTGCAGGGGCTCATCAGCCAGTACCTGGCCCGCTTCCGCAAAGTCACCGCCGGCACCCAGGCTCCGGCCTCCCGGGCCTCCGGGTCGCAGGCGCCCGCACCACCCCCGACACCGCCGCCACCGCCGCCGCCCGACGCACCTGCCCCCCGGCGGGGCCGCCCCTTCCATCGGGCCCGCTGACGGGGCCGGCGCCCCTCGGGTCGGCGCCGCCGTCCCGGTGGGCCACAGTAGGGGCGTGCTGACTGAACCGACCGCCGATCGGCGCCCCGGCTTGCTGGAGGCCGCCCTCCGGGCTCGGCGCGATGGCGGCCGAAAACTCCTGGTCCCCTATGTCACGGGAGGCCTGGGGACGGACTGGCTGGCCGTCGTCGAGGCCGTTGCCTTCGCCGGCGCCGACGCCGTCGAGGTGGGGCTGCCGTTCAGCGACCCGGTCATGGACGGGCCCGTCATCCAGGAGGCCTCGGCCCGGGCCCTGGCCGCCGGGGCCACGCCGGGCGGGATCGTGACCGCACTCGGTGGCCTGGACCCCGGCGTCCCCCTGGTCGTCATGACGTACTACAACCCCGTCTTCCGGGCCGGGCACCACCGCTTCGCCTCCACCCTTGCCGGCCACGGCGTGTCCGGGGCCATCGTCCCCGACCTGCCACTGGACGAGCTGGACGAGTGGTCGACCGCGGCCGACGCCGCCGGGGTGGCCACCATCCTCCTGGCCGCCCCGACCACCCCCGACGACCGGCTGGCGGCCATCTGCGCGCGGTCCCGCGGGTGGGTCTACGGCGTCGGGCGTATGGGCGTCACCGGTGAGCACGCCACCCTGTCGGCGGCGGCGGCCGACATGGGCAGCCGGCTCAAGGCGGTAACCGACAAACCGGTGCTCATCGGGGTGGGCGTGTCCACCCCGGCCCAGGCGGCCGAGGTGGCGGGCACCGCCGACGGGGTGATCGTCGGGTCGGCGCTCGTCCGCCGGCTGCTCGAGGGTGCCGGGCCGGACGGCGCCGCCGCCTTCGTGGCCGACCTCCGGGCCGGCCTCGACGCCGTGTAACCAAATTGGCCGGGCCCGGGTCAGACACTCCTGCGTGGGCGTAGCTGTGATCTTCCCCGGTCAGGGGACCCAGAAGTCGCGGATGGGCGTCCCCTGGCGGGACACCTCGTCGTGGGCGATCGTCGAACGGGCCGAGTCGGCCGTCGACCGGCCGCTGGCCGGTCTGCTCCTCGACGCCGACGCCACCCTCGACCGTACCGAGGACGCCCAGCTGGCCGTGCTGCTGGCGTCCCTCCTGGCATGGGACTCCGTGCGCCACCGGATCGACGCCCCCGTGGCCTTCGCCGGGCACTCCCTGGGCCAGATCACCGCCCTCATCGCCTCCGGCGCCCTCGGTCTCGAGGACGGGGCCCGGCTGGCCGCCGACCGGGCCCGGTGCACCCAGGCCGCCGGAGTCCGCCATCCGGGCCGCCTGGCGGCGCTCATCGGGGCAACGCTGAGCCAGGCCCAGGAGGCCTGCTCGCCCGCCGAGGGCGGGGAGCCGACGTGCTGGGTGGCCAACGACAACGCACCCGGCCAGGTGGTCGTGGGCGGCACACCCGACGGGGTGGACGCGGCCTCGTCCGAAGCTCGCCGACTGGGCGTCAAGCGGGTCGTGCCCCTGAAGGTGGCGGCCGCCTTCCACACCCCTCTGATGGACGACGCCCGTACCGCTCTGGCCCCCACGCTTGCCACCACCCCCTTCTCCCATCCGTCGGCGCCGGTGGTGTCCAACGTCGACGCCCAGCCCCACGACGACACCGCCGGATGGCCGGACGCCCTGGGGCTGCACCTTGTCTCTCCGGTGCGGTGGCGCGAGTCGATGGAGACCCTGGTCGCCCTGGGCGCCGACACCTTCCTGGAGGTGGGGCCCGGCGCCGTGCTCTCCGGCCTGGCCCGCAAGACCGTCCCCGGCGTCACCACCCACACGGTGGCCGTCCCCGCCGAGCTCCCCGAGATGGTGGGCTGATGGAAGGCGAGCTGCTCACCGTGCCCGAGCGGGTCATCCTGGCCCCGGCGCCGGGCAAGTTCCGTCCCGCCGAGGGTGCGCCCGACGACCACTTGGTCGAGGAGCAGGTCATCGGCTTCGTCGACGGGGCCGGCCACTCCACGCCCGTGCGCAGCCCGTTCAGCGGGCTCCTCATGGGGCTCATGGCCTACGCCGGCGAGCGGGTGCGGGAAGGCCAGCCGGTGGCCTGGCTCCGGCTCGCCCATTGAGGGCCCGCTTTGAGAGGCCGACCATGAAGGGCATAGCCGCTGCCGTGGCGGGATGGGGCATGGCCGTTCCCGAGCGGCGGGTCACCAACGACGAGCTGAGCCGGCGGGTCGACACCAGCGACGCCTGGATCGTCGAGCGCACCGGTATCCGGGAGCGGCGGGTGGCGGGGGAGGGCGAGACGACCGCCAGCCTGGCCATGGAGGCCGGCGCCGCCGCCATCAAGTCGGCCGACCTGAGCCCGTCCGACATCGGGTGCTGCATCGTGGCCACGTGCACGCCGGAGCAACCGATGCCCCCCACCAGCTCCTTCGTGCAGGAGGGGCTGGGCCTGCGGTGCGGCGCCTTCGACATCGATGCCGCCTGCTCCGGGTTCGTCTACTCGCTGGTGGTGGGCTCCTCCCTCGTCGCCACCACCGGGGCGCCGGTCCTGGTCGTCGGGTCCGAGACGCTGACCCGCATCATGGACCCCGACGACCGGTCCACCTGCATCCTGTTCGGCGACGGTGCCGGGGCGGTGGTGCTCGTGCCCTCGGCCGAGCGCCGGCTGGTGGCCTGGGACCTCGGGTCCGACGGTTCGGCCGCCTCGCTCCTCTACGTCGGTGCCGGCGGGAGCCGCCGGCCCACCACCGCGGCCACCGTCGCCGCCGGGGAGCACTGGGTCCGGATGGAGGGCTCGGAGGTCTTCCGCCGGGCGGTCCGGGCCGTGGTCGACTCCGCTGTGCTGACCCTGGCTGCGGCCGGGGTGACCGCCGACGACATCGACCTGTTCGTGCCCCACCAGGCGAACTCCCGAATCATCGACGCCGCCACCTCCCGTCTCGGCATGCCCGCCGAGAGGGCGTTCGTCAACATCGACCGCTACGGCAACACCTCGGCCGCCTCCATCCCCATCGCCCTCGCCGAGGCGGCCGACTCGGGCCGGCTGGCCCCGGACGACCTGGTCCTGTTGTCGGGCTTCGGCGCCGGGATGTCGTGGGCCAGCGCCGTCCTCCGCTGGGGGCGCGACTGATGGGCGGACGGGTCGCTCTGGTCACCGGAGGGTCCCGGGGCATCGGCAGGGCCGTCGCCTCGGCCCTGGCTCGCGACGGCCACCGGGTGGCCTTCTGCTACGCCTCCGACGACACCGCCGCGGCCGAGACGGTCGCGGCGGTGGAGAGCCAGGGCGCCGAGGGCATGGCTCTCCGGGCCGACGTCTCCGACCCGGCCGACCTGGATGCCGCCTTCGTGTCGGTGGAGCACGCCTGGGGCCCGGTGGAGGTGCTGGTCACCAACGCTGGCATCAACCGCGACGGCCTGCTGATGCGCATGACCGACGACCAGTGGGCGGCCGTGCTGCGCACCAACCTCGACGGCGCCTTCCATGCCATCCGCCGGGCCGCTCCCAAGATGGTCCGGGCCCGGTGGGGCCGGATTGTCACCGTGGGGTCGGTGGTGGCGCTCACCGGGTCGCCCGGGCAGGCCAACTACGCCGCCGCCAAAGCTGGCCTCATCGGGCTGACCAGGGCCACCGCCCGGGAGCTGGGCGGGCGCAACGTCACCGTCAACCTGGTCGCTCCGGGGCCCATCACCACGGCCATGACCGACGCCGTGGGCGACGACCGTCGAGCCGAGATGCAGCGCCAGGTACCGTTGGGGCGCTTCGGTACCCCCGAGGAGGTTGCGTCAGTGGTGGCGTTCCTGTGCTCCGACGCGGCAGGCTACGTGTCGGGTGCGGTCGTGCCGGTCGACGGCGGCATGGGTATGGGGCATTGACTCTTCACATCTACAGGAGGACCTTTTGATGGACCGCCAGGCAGTCCTCGACCAGCTCACCGACGTCGCCGTGGAGGTGCTCGGGATCGACCGCGGCCTCGTCCACGAGGGGGCCCGGTTCGGCGAGGACCTCGACGCCGACAGCCTCGACCGGGTCGAGATCGTGATGGCCCTCGAGGAGAAGTTCGGCATCTCGGTGCCGGAGGAGAAGCTGGAGGGCATCGACACCGTGGGCCAGGCCATCGACATGGTGTTGAGCATGGACGGGGCGCCGGCCGAGAGCGCCGACCGGGGATGACGATGCCGACTGGGCCCGGCCGCGGGCCGTCCGACCGGCACCGGGTGGCCGTCACCGGCCTGGGGGTCAAGACCCCCGCCGGCACCGACCTGGAGACGTTCTGGTCCACCCTGCTGGCCGGACGGGCCTGCGCCGCCCCCATCGGCCGTTTCGACCCGTCGCACCTGCCCGTGCGCTTCGCCTGCGAGGTGCCCGACTTCGATCCCGCCGCCTACCTCGGGTACAAGGAGTCCCGGCGCACCGACCGGGTGGCCCAGCTCGGCTTCGCCGCCGCGGCCGACGCCCTGGCCGACGCCGGCGATCCCGGCACCGACCCGGCCCGCTGCGGAGTGGTGGCCGGCACCGGCGTGGGTGGCCTGATGACCCTGGAGGAGCAGGAGACCGAGTTCGTCCACCGCGGCGCCAGCCGGGTCAGCCCGTTCTTCGTGCCCATGATGATGGCCAACGCCACCGCCGCCATCGTCGGCATGCGGATGGGCTGGACCGGCCCCAACTTCTGCGTGGCCACCGCCTGCGCCGCCGGGTCGCACTCCGTGGGGGAGGGAGCCCGCCTCATCCGGGAAGGGTCCTGCGACGTCGTCCTGGCCGGCGGGTCCGAGGCCGCGGTCACGCCCATCGCCATCGCCGCCTTCGCCCGCATGGGCGCCCTGAGCACCCGCGAGGACGCTCCCGAGCTGGCCTCCCGTCCCTTCGACGTGGCCCGCGACGGGTTCGTGATCGGCGAGGGCGCCGCCTTCCTCGTCCTCGAGCGCTTCGACCGGGCCGAGGCCCGTGGCGCCCGCATCTACGGCGAGATCGCCGGCTACGGTCGCAACGCCGACGCCTACCACGTCACCGCCCCCTCGCCGGGCGGCGTGGGTGCGGCCGACTGCATGCGCCTGGCCCTGGCCGACGCCGGCGTCGAGCCGTCGGCGGTGGGCCACGTCAACGCCCACGGCACGTCCACGCCCCTGAACGACGCGGCTGAGGCCGAGGCCGTGCGCAAGGTGTTCGGCGACCACGCCCCGCCGGTGACGTCGCTGAAGGGGTCGTTCGGGCACCTCATCGGCGCCGCCGGGGCGGCCGAGGCGGTGGCGTCGTTGCTGGCGTTCCGCGACGGCGTGGTCCCGCCCACGGCCAACTTCGAGGCCTCCGAGCCCGAGCTGGACATCGACGTCATCGCCGGTGCGCCGCTCGAGCTGGCCCCGGCGCCGGTGGTGTCCAACTCCTTCGGCTTCGGCGGCCACAACGCCACCCTGGTGATCGCCCCGGCATGACGCCGGCCGCGGCGACCGACAACGGGAGCGCGGCCACCCCGGGGATGCCGGTCGGCGCCGGCCGCCAGTGCGCGGCGACGGCGGCCCTCACCACCATCGAAGGCCGCCAGGTGGCCTGGTTCCGGCTGGCCGGCGGGCGGCACAAGGGCGCCATCGGTGCAGCCGAGGGTGAGGTCGTGGAGCGGCTGGTCCGCCTGGCTTTGGAGGTGGGCGTGCCCGTGGTGGGCGAGCTGGCCACATCCGGAGCCGACGTCTCCGAGGGTCTGCCGTCGCTGCACGCCTGGGGACGGGTGGCCCGGGCCCTCACCGAGGCGTCGGGCACCGTCCCCATCGTCTTCTCGGTGGTGGGCCCGTGCGTGGCCGGACCGGCCCTGATGCTCGGGCTGGCCGACCACGTGGTCATGACCACCGAGGCATACGCCTACCTGAGCGGGCCGCGGGCCGTCGGCGCCTTCACCGGCACGCCCACCACCCACATCGAGCTCGGCGGGGCCACCGTCCACCAACGCCGCAGTGGGCTGGCGTCGCTCGTGGTGGCCGGCGAGGAGGAGGCGGGGTGGGCGGTCAGCGACCTGCTGTCCTACCTGCCGTCGAACTACCTGGAGGATCCGCCGGCCGGGGACCTCGACGACCCGCCCGACCGGCTGTGCCCGGGGGCGGCCGACGTCATGCCCCGCCGGGCCACCGCCTCCTACGACGTGCGCGCCGTGGTCAACGACGTCGTCGACCGCAAGTCGTTCTTCGAGGTCCGGGGCGCCTCGGCCGGGAACGTGGTCACCGGCTACGCCCGGTTGGCGGGGTCGCCGGTGGGCGTGATCGCCAACCAGCCGTACAACAAGGCCGGCACCCTAGACATCGACGCCTCCCGCAAGGCCGCCCGCTTCGTCCAGGGCTGCGACGCCTTCGGGCTGCCCTTGGTCACGTTCGTCGACTGCCCCGGCTTCCAACCCGGGCGCGACCTCGAGTGGCGGGGGATGATCCGCCACGGCGCCAGCCTGGTGCACGCCTACGGCGCCGCCACCGTCCCCCGGCTGTGCGTCGTGCTGCGCAAGGCGTACGGCGGGGCCTACATCGTCATGGACTCCCGGGGCCTGGGCAACGACCTGTGCGTGGCCTGGCCCAGCGCCGAGATCGCGGTCATGGGCGCCCCCGGGGCCGTCGCCGTGCTGGAGGGACGCAAGCTGGCCGCCATCGACGACCCGGAGGACCGAGCCAGGGTGCAGGCCGAGATGGAGGCCGAGTACGCCGAGCGTCACTGCACGCCTGACACCGCGGCCGAGCGGGGGTACGTCGACCAGGTCATCGAGCCGGCCGACACCCGCAAGGTCCTCACGACCGCCCTGACGGCGCTGCGAGCCAAGCGGGTCCCCCCCGGGCCCCTGAAGCACTCGAACACGCCGCTGTGAAGCGAGTGAGCCAGCGAGCAGCCCGGGGAGCGAGCGCCGGCCTGGCGCCCGGAGACGGCGTCTCGGGGCGCAGCCCCCAGCGGTGAAACTGTGAGCGGACTCCTGCAGGGCAAGCGCATCGTCGTCACCGGCGTGCTGACCGACACGTCGATCGCCTTCTCCGTGGCCCGGGTGGCCCAGGAGCAGGGCGCCGAGATCGTGCTCACGTCGCACGGCCGGGCCATGAAGCTGACCCAACGGGCCGCCCGCCGCCTCGACGTGGTGCCCGACATCCTGGAGGTCGACGTCACCGACGCGGCCCATCTGGCGGCCCTCACCGCCGACCTCGAGAGCCGCTGGGGGCGGGTGGACGGGGTCCTCCATGCCATCGCCTTCGCCCCCGAGACGTGCCTGGGCGGCGACATCATGCGGGCCGAGTGGGACGACGTGGCCATCGCCCTGCGCATCTCGGCCTACTCGCTCAAGTCGCTGGCCGCGGCTGTGCTGCCACTGATGGCGTTCGGAGGCGGGTCCATCGTCGCCCTCGACTTCGATGCCCGACAGGCATGGCCGGCCTACGACTGGATGGGCGTGGCCAAGGCCGCCCTTGAGTCGACGGCCCGCTACCTGGCCCGCGACCTGGGACGGCACGGTGTCCGGGTGAACCTGGTGTCGGCCGGGCCTCTGCGCACGGTGGCGGCCAAGGGGATCGCCGGGTTCTCCAAGATCGAGGCCACGTGGTCGGGGCGGGCGCCCCTGGGCTGGGACACCGGGGACGCCACGCCCGTGGCCCGGGCCTGCGTGGCCCTGCTGTCGGACTGGTTCCCGGCCACCACCGGCGAGATGGTCCACGTCGACGGCGGGTTCCACGCCCTGGCCGCCGCCCCCGAGTAAGTAGCGCCCACGGGTTCATGGGCGGGCACCCCCGCCCCGCCTGGGCTCCGCTTCGTTCGCGTTCGACCGCGAAAAAGAGCCGGGCCCCCGAAGGGGCCCGGCTCTTTTTCCTTACCGAACTACTGGTCGGTGATCAGTCCCGGCGGACCGGAGCGGTGACCGGCACGTCCCGGCGGCGGGCCTGCCGGACGAAGGCCACGAAGCCAGCGCCGAACAGGGCCAGGCCGAGGGCGCCGAGGCCGACGGTCAGGGCGATGATGCCCGATGAGGAGGGCTCAGAGGCCAGACCGGCGTTGGCACCGGCAGCCACGGGGGCGGCGACGGGGCCGTTGGCGCCGAGGATCTGGTAGCTGGCCCGGGCGGGCGTGCCGTAGTCGTCGACGCCCTGGGCGTTGCGCTGGGTGGCGACGATCACGTAGTAGCCGGGCTGGCCCTCGGGCACCGTGAAGGTGGCGGAGATGTTGCCGGCCTTGTCGGGCGTGGCAGTAGCCAGCTCCTTGCCGTCGGCGCCGTTCCAGTGCAGGACGACCGGGTTCGTGGGCTCCGTACCTCGGGCGACCCGGAACGACGAGCCGGTGACGGTGACGGTGTCGCCGACCTTGCCGGTGGACGAGGACAGGTTGAGCGTGGCGAGGTTCGTGCACGCGTAGGCTGCACTGGCGATAACCGTGGCAGCCGCAGCGGCGCCGAACGCAGCGCCGATCTTGGAGCGGAGGTTCATGCGTACCCACCTTTTGGGACGAGGTGCAGCCGGACTGCACATAGCGGATGTCTTGCTGGTACGCAGTCTCGCGTCTCAGAAGGCGGGGTTCAATAAGCTCTTGACGCATACACCGAGAGAACATCTACTGTCAAGAGAGTTATAGCCAGGCTGTAAAAACGCAGGTCAGCACCGTGGGACGGGGCGGTGGAGCGTCTCCCGGAAGTAGATGCGGTTCAGCTATACCGGAAAGAAAAGTTTGCCCCGCGCCCCGAGCGGTCGCCCCGCTAGGGTACCGGTCATGGGCCTCCGCCCCGGTGACCCCGCCCCGCCGTTCACCCTCTCCGACCAGGCCGGCGCGCCGGTGTCGCTGTCCGACTTCACCGGTCGCAAGGTGCTGGTGTACTTCTACCCGAAGGCGGACACGGCCGGTTGCACGGCCCAGGCCAGCGCCCTGCGCGATGTCGCCGGCCAGGTCGGCGACACGGCCGTCGTCGGCATCAGCCCCGACCCGCCGGCCCGACAGGCCCGCTTCGACCAGAAGTACGGCCTCGGCTTCCCTCTCCTGGCCGACGAGGACCACGCCGTGGCCGAGGCGTACGGGGCGTGGGGCGAACGCAGCATGTACGGCAGGCGCTTCATGGGCATCATCCGGTCGGCCTTCCTCATCGACGAGGACGGTCGGGTGGTCCAAGCCTGGCCCAAGGTGTCGCCCAAGGACACCGCCCCGAAGCTGCTGGCCGCGCTCGAAAGCTGAGCTTCGACGACGGTCAGGCGGTCACGGCTGGCACCGGAACCCGGATCCGGGCCCTGCGGTGGGCGGCCAGCCCGCGGCCGATGTCCTCGGCGTCGAGCTCGATGACGACCGCAGCGGCCGGTCCCTCGGGGAGCTCGATCTCGACCTCGGCCACGCACGACTCGCCCGGCGACAGCAGGTTCGACACCCACCACCCCCGCTGGTGGGGCTTGCTGCCGGCCCGGGTGACCAGCACCCGGCCGGGGGGGCCCTCGACGATCCGCCCGTCCACTCGGCGCAGCGTCGACAGCTGGCGGCCGCGGTTGACCAGCTCGATGCGGCCCTGGAGGACCCCGTAGGCGGCGGTCACGTCGCGTAGCTCGGCGGTGGCGAACGCCACATTGCTGTCGCCCTGCAGCCGCACGAACACCTGCCACGCGGCCACGGTCGCCCCCACCGCGCCGGCGGCGGCCATCCACCGGGGGCTCACTCGCGGACGACCTGGATGGTGCGCAGCCGGTGGTCGCGGGAGCCCACGATGCGGCAGCCCGCGGCCACCTGGGCCAGTAGATGGTCGACCAGCGGCCGCGTCAGCCGCTCGCCGGGCACGACCACGGGGATGCCGGGCGGGTAGCTGGCCGCCAGCTCGGCCGACACCAGGCCGGCCGATTCGCCCAGGGGCACCCGCGTCTGGGGGGCGTGGAAGGCCTCGCTAGGGCTGAGGACCTGCTCGGGAATGGTCAGGAGGCCCGACTCGAGGAACCCGTGCGGGTCGACCGGGTGGGGCCGCAGGTCGGCGACCGCGGCCAGGGCGTCCAGGAGGCGGTCGACGGCGCCCTGCCCGTGGCCGATGGTGATGTTGAACAGCACGTTGGCGAAGTCGGACATCTCGGCCATCACCCCGTGGGACTCGCACAGCAGGCGCTCCACCTCGTAGCCGGTGTGGCCGGTGGCGGTGACGTTCACGCACAACCGGGTCGGGTCGAGTCCGACCACCCCGTACGCGCCGATGAGGGTCTTGTCGATGCAGGACAGCCGGGGATGGGCCCGGATGACAGTTTGGGCCGTCCCGGCCAATCGGAGCGTCTCCTGGAGCAGCTCCTCGCCTTCGGTGGCCATCTGCATCCGGGCCACGTCGAGGGCGGCGTAGAGGAGGCAGGAGGGGCTGGTGCTGAGCAGCATCTTGCTGACCACGTCGACGCGGTCGTGGTCGATCAGCGGTCCACGGACGTGGAGCATGGCCGCCTGGGTGAGGGCCCCGGCCAGCTTGTGGGTGCCGGTGACGGAGGCGTCGGCCCCGAGGGTCAGGGCCGGTGCCGGCAGCTCAGGGTGGAACGGGAAGTGCGGCCCCCACGCTTCGTCCACCAGCAGTGGCAGTCCGTGGTCGTGGACGACCCGGGCGATGCCGGCCACGTCGGAACAGGCGCCGTAGTACGTCGGGCTGACGATCAGGACGGCCTTGGCCTCGGGGTGCGCCCGCAGGCCGGCCTGGACGGCGGCAGGCGTGACCCCGTGGGCGATGTGGCTGCCGGGGTCGATCTCGGGGGTGATGTACACCGGGCGGGCACCGGAGACGACCAGGGCCGAGATGATGGACTTGTGGGTGTTCCGGGGGGTGAGGATGACCTCGCCCGGGTGGCAGACGGCGGAGACCAGGATCTGGTTGCCGCTCGTCGACCCGTTGATCAGGAACCAGGAGCGGTCGGCTCCGTACGCCGCCGCGGCCAGCGCCTCGGCCCGCTCCAGGGCCGTCCCGGGACGGCCGTCGAGGCCGGGCAGCCCGCTGCACAGGTCGAGCTCGAGCGTGCCCGCGCCGAAGGCCTCGACCAGGAGGGAATGGGATCCCTTCCCCTGGATGTGGCCCGGAACGTGGAAGACGGTGCGCTCAACGTCGGCGTAGGCGCGGAGGGCTTCGAAGTAGGGGGCCCTCGACTGGTCCAACCGTCAGGCCCGGACCAGCACCAACGGGGTCTGCTCGTCGTCGTTGCCCTGGGGGTTCGGGCGCATGGCCTCGATGAGCAGCTCCCGGTCGACGAACGCCGAGGCGCCCATGATCTCGACCCGGCCCAGGTCGTTGGCGTCCACGACCGCGGCCCCACATCCCATGGCCTGGGCCATCCGAACCGCCACCCCCCGGGGATCGTCGGGGCCGAGGATGATGTCCTGGCTGTAGGGCGGCATGGTGCCGGTCACGTCGTCGATCCAGGCCACCTGGCGGCCGGCCACCCGGTAGAAGTCGCCCCGGCGGCCGATCAGCCGCCCGGCCAGGCCGGCGGCCAGGGCCAGGGCGATCCGGGCCCGTCCGGCCACGTCGATGGCGGTCTGCATGCCGTAGGCCGTCCCCAGGCTCCCCTTGGGGCTGAACAGGCGGCAGAACACCCGGGCCGTGAGGCACGGCACGAGGGCGTCGACGTGGACGATCCGGCCCTGGGTGATGGCCAGCGGGGTCTCGCAGATGACGAGGATGTCGGAGGGCTGCGGGGTGATCCCCGCCGCGGCCAGGGCCATCCGCGCCACCTCGATGACGTCGTCGCCCGGGACCAGCAGCGCCGTCTTGATGGGGATCGAAGTCACGTCGGCTGAACGTAGCCTGTTGTCTGCCGCGAATCGAGCCCTATCGCGTGAATGGAGCCGACCGGCGTCTCGGAGCGGTGCCCGGAGCGGGATTCGAACCCGCAAGCCCTTTCGGGCAATGGTGTTTGAGACCATCGCGTATACCGTTCCGCCATCCGGGCGGGAACGAAAAGGAGCCCCGAGGAAGTTTCCTCCGCCTGGCCCGAAAGCCTGGCTTCGGTCGCCCCCTCGGGACTCGGAACTGGAGTGTAAGACCGGGCCGGCTTCTCGTCAAGGGGTCACTTACACGCCCCAGGCGGGAGCCCGATCGAGGAGGAAGCGGCTGACGGCGAGGCATCGATCGAGGAGGTCGCACAGCAGCTCCTCGCCGGCCAGCACCTTGGCCAGCGAGACCTGCTGGCGGGCGACGATCGTGAGGCTGCGCTCGGGAGCGTCGGTCACCGAGGCGAACGAGTCGATGGCCGACACCTCCAGCGGCAGCTCGGGGCCTCCCACGCCGGCCAGCTCGGTGGCCAGCAGGAGCAGGTCGGGACCGGTGGGCAGCGGCGGCAGGGCCCAGTTGAACAGCAACGGGAACTGGAAGTCGTCGGGCGGCTCGTCCTCGTCGGGCAGGTTGGCCACCACGTCCTCGAAGGCCAGGAGGATCCGGGGCTCCACCTCGAGGGCCAGGTGCAGGTCGAGCGGGCCGCCACACCCCTCCTCGGGGTGCAGGTCGACCTCCCAGACCTGGCGCAGGGAGTAGGTCTCCACGAAGTGGCGCTCGTCGTGGACGTGGAAGCCGTGGTCGACCGCATGGTCCTTGAGCTCAGCGACGTATCCCGCCACGTCGATGGCGGCCAAGCGCAACCTCCTGGTCCGGGGACGTCCGAGCGTAGGCGAGCCGGCCGGCGTCCATGGCCGGGGGCCCGACGGCTGTAGCGTCCTGCGAGGGTGATCGACGACCAGCTCATCGACGTGCTGTACGAGGCGGCGGGGGCGGTGAAGGCCGCGCTGGGCACGTTGGACGACTGGGGCCCGGCGGGCACGAAGGTCGGCCAGTACCGCAGCGACCTGGTGGCCGATGCGGCCGCCATCGAGGTCCTCGCCGGCGCCGGCCTCGGGGTGCTGAGCGAGGAGACGGGGGCTCACCACCCCGACCGGCCGCTCCAGGCCGTCCTGGACCCGGTCGACGGGTCCACCAACGCCTCCCGCCGGCTGCCCTGGTACGCCACCAGCCTGTGCGTCCTCGACGCCGAGGGGCCGCGGGCCGCGGTGGTGGTCAACCAGGCGACGGGGGAGCGGTTCGACGCCCTCCGTGGCGGCGGCGCCCGCTGCGACGGCGGCCCGATGGCGCCGACCACGTGCAAGGACCTGGGCGATGCCGTCATCGGCGTGGCCGGCTGGCCGGCGAGGTACTTCGGGTGGCGCCAGATGCGGGCCCTGGGGGCGGCGGCCCTCGACCTGTGTGCGGTCGCCGCCGGGCGACTCGACGCCTACATCGACTGCAGCATGGGCGCCCACGGCCCGTGGGACTACCTGGGCGGGCTGCTGGTCTGCCGCGAGGCGGGGGCGCTGGTCGTCGACGCGGCCGGGCGGGAACTGGTGGTCCGGGGGTTCACCGACCGGCGCATCCCCGTCGCCGCGGCCACCGAGGCCCTCCTGACGCAGGCGGTCGAGGCCCGGGCCGCTGTGGCCTGAGCGCACATGCTTCCCGACCGCGTCCAGTCGGCCCTGTTCTCCGTCTACCGCCGCATGCCCATCAGGGTCCGGCTCCTCGCCATCCGCCTGATGACGCCGTCGTTCCACGTGGGGGCCATGTGCGTGGTGGAGCGCAGCGACGGGGCCCTGCTGCTCATCCGGCAGTCGTACCGGCGCAGGACGGCGTGGGGGTTTCCCGGCGGGCTGCTCAAGCGAAACGAGGCCCCGGTGGACGGCGCCCGCCGGGAGGTGGGCGAGGAGATCGGCATCGAGGTCGAGCTGGATCCGGTCCCGAAGGTCGTGATCGAGCCCCGTCACCGCCGGGTCGACGTCATCTATACCGCCCGCGCCGAGGACGGTGCCGAGCCGGCTCCGTGCTCGCCCGAGGTGGTGGAGGTGCGGTGGTTCGCGCGCCAGGATCTGCCGGAGCTGACTCCGGAGGCCACCACCGCGCTGATCGAGCTCGGCCGGGCCGAGCGTCCCGACCGGTAGCGTTGGGTCCACGGGCGCTTAGCTCAGCTGGCTAGAGCACCTCCCTTACAAGGAGGCGGTCGGGGGTTCGAGTCCCTCAGCGCCCACCGCCGCTCCGAACCACATGTCCGTCGGGTCGGATCAACACGGCCGGGGGAGCAGCGATCTGGCCGAGGAGCGGAGCTCCCACACACCATCGCGCCCGGCGTCGACCAACTAGTGACCGCCGACTCGATCGGCGGACGTGGCATCCCGGGCGTACCTTGAGCGAGCGCTCCCACTGCCCAGTGGGAGTCCCTCCGAGCCGCCGGACGAGACTGGCCGTGACTGCTCTCAGGTGGACGCCCGCATGATGAGTTTCTCCCGGCGGCACCGCTTGCACCACGGTTCCGAGAGCTTCTTGTCCCGCTGTTGCGGGCGGAAGTATGTGACCACCCGAACGTCACGTCTCGAGCCACAGCGGGCGCATCTCACGGCCTTCCGCAGGAGCGTCATCCGGGCATTCTGCGCGGCCAGGGAGCAGAGCGCGCGGATGCTCGGGATCCACGCGCGGCTCGACCCGCTCCCGACTGGACGTCGGAAGGGCGCGAAAGCCGGCGGGAACCTGGCGGGCGCCCAGAACGTCTGACTGACACCTGATGGCAATCTGCTGGAAGGCCTCGAGCGAGGAGCGGTGATGAGACGAGCAGTGACGGCGGTACTGACGGCGGCGGCGGTGACCACGACGGTGTTCCTCTGGGCGCCGACGGCGGGGGCATGCACGGCGCCTCCCGCGCCAGGCCCGACGGAGGAGGAGTTCCTCGCCCAGGCCGACCTGGTTTTCGAGGGGGTCGCCACGGCTCGGCACGACCCGAACGCCGGCGCGCCGATGCAGTCATCCGGTGACCCGATCATCTGGACGTTCACGGTGGATCGGCAGATCAAGGGAGCCGCGGCCCAGCCCCAACTGGTCCAGTCGCCCCGGTCGAGCGCCACCTGCGGGATGTCGTTCGAGATCGGAACCCGCTACCGCGTCTTCGCCAAGAACGTCGACGGGGTCTACCAGACGACCTCCGTGTCGGGGACCCGGGAGGCGACGCTCGAGTCGATCACGACCACGACGACCATCAGGCCGCCGTCACCGACAACGACGACGACGCTGCGGCCCGCTCGCCCGACCAGGACCGGCCGGATCGCTCTCACCGGCTGAGCTCGGACGCGAATACGAACCGGGCGCTCAGCGATAGCCGGTCACGTCCGCAGGAAGCCCTGGGTCCTGGACTTCGACCATGTACCGCCACGCGTCGGGCTGACTCCCGTCGACATCGGTGAAGCCGTAGAGCCGGGCCAGCTCGCCCGAGGACGTGGACCGGCCGTTCCACCGGGCCACGTCCGGGTCGGCGGCCAGGGCGGCGACGCCACGACCGACGAACGTCGGCGTCTCGGAGATGGCGAAGTGGGCCAGGACGCCGGGTCGCTGGGTCGCCTCCTGCCAGTTCTCCTCGGTGACCCCGAAGGTGTCGAGCATCATCTCCGACCGGAGCCACCCGGGGGTGACGGCGACCGCGGTGGCGCCGCGGGGGCCCAGCTCCCGAGCCTGGGCGAAGGCGAGGCGCAGGACCGACCACTTGGCCAGGTCGTAGAACGCCGACAGCCGGTAGTTGGCCGAGTTGTACTCGAGGGTCCCGTCGGTCATCTCCACGACGAGGCCGCCCGGACGGCGGAGGAGCAGCGGCAGGGCGTAGTGGCTGGTGATGAGGTGCGTGTCTACGCCGAGGTGCAGGAGCCGCAGGCCGTTGGCCAGTTCGTGCTCCCAGATCGGCGACTCCCATTCGAAGAGCCGCTCGCCGCCCCAGATGTCGTTCACCAGCACGTCGAGGCGCCCCTGCTCGGCGTCGATGCGACCGACTAGCGACTCGACCTGTTCGGGCACGAGGTGGTCCACGGCCACCGGTATGCCAGTTCCACCGGCGGCGGTCACCAGCTCGGCGGTCTCCTCGATGGTCTCGGGGCGGTCGTACTCGGAGCGCTGGGTACGCGTCGTGCGCCCGGTTCCGTACACGGTGGCGCCCTCGGCGCCCAGGGCCACCGCGATCCCGCGCCCCGCGCCCCTCGTCGCTCCGGCGACGAGCACAACCTTGCCGTCGAGAGTCCCCATGCGACGCCCCTTCCACGGGGCGCGACAGAGCACCACCGCTGCTCCAGTGGTACACCCTCAGTCCGGGAGCATCGGTACGGACATGCCCTGGTCGCGGCCGAGCAGCACGGCCCGGGTGACGGCGGACGACCCGAAACGGTCGCGGACGCCGTCGAGGGCGGTGTCGAGAGAATTGTCGCGGTGATGGTCGAGCGGCAGGATCAGCTGGACGGCGCCGCCGTCGTCCAGGTTTGAGACGGCCACCCCGATCATCGTCACGCCCCGAGCCTCGACCATGGGTGTGGCCCCCTCCAGTAGGCCCCGCACGGTGGCGAGGATCGTGTCGGTGTGGGCGGTCGCCCGGGCCAGGGTGTGCGACCGCGTCGCCCGGGAGAGGTCGTCGAACCGCAACCGGAGCACGACGGTGCGCCCGGCTCGACCGGCGCGCCGCATCCGTCCGGTGACGCGGTCGACCAGAGCCATCGCGGCGGCGTCCACGGCGGCGAACGGCCTCGGGCCCCGGCCGAGGGCGCGTTGCGACCCGATGGAACGGCGACGGCGGCCGACCCGCACCGGGCGGGGGTCTCGGTTGTGGGCCAGGGCGTGGAGGTGGCGACCGGCGGCCGGACCGAGCATCGACACCAGGGTGGCCTCGGCCAGTTCGGCCACGTCGCCGACGGTGGCGAGGGCGAGGTCGTGCAGCTTCCTGGCCGTCGCCGGTCCGACCCCCCAGAGACGCTCGACGGGGAGGGGGTGGAGGAACGGCAACTCCCCCCCCGGCGGGACGACCAGCAGGCCGTCGGGCTTGGCCACACCGCTGGCCACCTTGGCCAGGAACTTGGTGGCGGCCACGCCAACGGTGATGGGGAGGCCGACGGCGGTCCTGACCTCCTCCCGCAGCCACTCGGCGATCTCGACGGGGGAGCCCGACACCCGTCGCAGACCACCGACGTCGAGGAAGGCCTCGTCGATCGACAGGCCTTCGACCAGGGGGGTGGTGCGTTCGAACACCTCGAACACGGCCTTGCTGGCCTCCGAGTAGGCCGACATCCGGGGCGCCACCACGACAGCGCCGGGGCACAACCGGCGGGCCTGGGCCCCGCCCATGGCCGTTCGGATGCCGTGGGCCTTGGCCTCGTAGCTGGCCGCCAGCACCACACCGGCGCCCACGATCACGGGGCGCCCGCGCAGGCGGGGGTCGTCGCGCTGCTCGACCGACGCGTAGAACGCATCGAGGTCGGCGTGGAGGATAATCGGCTCCCTTGGCACGAACGCATGTTCGCACAGTGCGCCGGTGAGGGAGAGCGAAACCGAGCCGTCACACCCGTGCCACGCCGGACCGAGGCCCTGGCCAGGTAGCCCGAGGGGCTACCTGGCCAGGCGGGCCAAGGCGTAGGCCGCGACCGCGGCGCCCAGGACGAGGGCCGTGGAGCGGCGGCGGGCGAACGACGGGAGGATGGCGGTGAGGGCCAGCCCGCCGCCGAAGGCGGCCAGCGCCTGCGCCGGCGGCGGGGCCGAGGAGACCTCGTCGACGGCGGTCGAGCACATCCGGCGTAGCCGGTCACCCACGGCCGCGGCGCCGCCGGCGTCACCGACGGCGCCACCGGCATCGCCGGCGCCGCTCTCGGCCACCCGACGGAGGGATGTCCGCAGTCCCTCGGTCCGGCGGCGCAGGACGCGTGCCGGGCTCACCTTGTCGAGCTTGTCGTCGACGTCGTCCCTGACCCGCTGGGCCACGTGCCCCGGTGCCACCCGGGCCCCGATGGCCTCGAGGGTCTCACCGAGCTCCTCCCGGGTGTCATCGATCTCCTGGCGGATCTCGTCTGCGTCCCTCGTCACGCCTGCCTCCATGATCGCCGTCCTGGTTGGCGGCCGACGTCGGCCCAGGTGGGTGCAGACCTACCCGGTGCCGGCCGAAGCGGAAACGGCGCCCCTTCACCCCTCGGCGGGCGTGTCCAGGTCGAGGCGAGGCTGGGCCCGGAGCCGGCTGCCCCCGGGGGCCGGGCTTTGCTCGGCCGCCGGGTGCTCGACCAGGGCGACCACGCGGGTGGCCATGAACCGGGCGGACCGGACGGGCTGGCCCGAGCGCGTCACCTCGGAGACCTCCACGGTGCCCCGGGCGACGGTGACGTCCACCCGCCGGCCGGCTCGGGTGGCGGTCACCTCGAACTGGCGGACGGCACCGCCGACGTCCACCACGATCTCGACCCGGTCGCCCTTCACCGGTTCCTACGGTAGAGCGCGCCGCCCTGTGCCGGCTCGGTCCAGGACCGCGGCCACGACCTGGCGCGACTGGTCGGCCAGCTCGCGCAGGGCCCGGTTGCGGTGGACCCTGTCGCCCAGATCGACCTGGGCGATGGCGGCCACGCCGAACCGGCGGGCGACGTCGACCAACATGCCGATCTCGACGCCGTAGCCCGGCTCCAGGTCCAGCTGGTCGAGGGCGCTTCGCCGGATGGCCACCTCGCCGGCCAGGGGCTGGGCGACGAACGCCAGGTCAGGGAACAGCCGCTCGATCAGGGGCCGGGCCACCAACTCGGTCACCCGGCCGCCTTCGCCGTCGACGCCGTGGAGGGGCCGCCGGTAGGCGGCCTTGACCAGCACGACGCCCTCCGGTCCGTTGACCAGCGGCCGGAGCAGCCGGGTCACGAAGTGGGGGGCGAAGTTCCGGACATCGGCGTCCAGGAACACGAGCAGGTCGCCCGAGGCGGCGGCGGCGGCGTCGGCCATGGCCAGGCCCTTCCCCGGGGGGCCTTGTCTGCGTACGACCCGCGCCCCCGAGGCTTCGGCCACGGCGGCGGTGTCGTCGATGGAGCCGTCGTCGACGACGACCACCTCGTCGACCACACGGGCGCCGCCGACGAGGGCGCTGACCAGATTCCCGACGATGTCGGCCACCGTTGCCGCCTCGTTCCGGGCCGGGATGCACACCGATACCGTGAGCCCGGCCGCCTCCCTGGCGCGGGCCAGGGCCACGCAGTCGTCGTCGGGGATCAAGCGGCGAACCTTAGGCCTGGTCGCCAGCGCCATCCGCCGCCCGTCGGGGCCGCTCGCCGCCGGCTGGCGGCGGGGGCTACTGCTTGGCCAGCTCCCGGAGGTCGATGACGCTCCCGTTGTCGAGGTCGCGGTCGAGCAGACCCCAGATGTCGCGGGCCACGGCGTCGGGATCGGTCAGGTTGTTGTCGGCGTGGGCGTCGACGAACTTCTGGCGGCTGGGGAAGTCGTCCTCCGAGGTGGCCCGGAGCTGGGCCTGCATGCCGGTGTCGACGGTGCCGGGGGCGATGGAGACCACCTGCACGCCGCCCCTGCGGGACTGCTCGTCGCCCACATCGCGGACCCACTGGTCGATGGCGGCCTTGCCCGCGCCGTAGGAGGACCAGCCGGGGTACACGCTCTTGGCCGCGCCCGAGGTCAGCATGACCAGGTGGCGGCGGGCCTCGAGGCCGCGCACCGCGGCCAGGAACAGGTGGCCCAGGACCTGCGGCGCAGCGCTGTTCAGGACCACGTTGGCGGCGTAGGCGTCGGAGTCGACCTCGCCGGCGAAGCCGATGGGATCGAGGGTGCCGGCGGCATGGACGAACACGACCCGCTCGCCGTCGAACCCGTCGAGCTCCCGCCGGAAGGCGGCCCCGACCGCGGGCCACGACGCCGGGTCGGACAGGTCGGCCCCCACGTGCTCGGCCCCTTCGACCGGGCGGCGACTGATGCAGACCACCCGGGCGTCGCTCCAAGGCACAGTTGCGGCCAGCGCCTTCCCGATCCCTCCGGAGGCGCCGGAGATGAAGACCAGTGAAGCGGTCATGTGCTCACGCCTACCCCGCCCGGCAGGCGCTGATTCCTGGCCGGCGACCGAGGCGCCTCGGTCGCACCGGCTCAGGGATCACGCCGTCACCGGCGGTCGCCGGCCTCGGCCTTGCCCGAGTCGCCGCACCCGCAGTCGCAGGCGGTCGACTCGTCGGTCTTCTCGGCAGCAGCGGTGCTGCAGCCGCAGTTGCAGCCGTCGTTGCTCATACATCCACCTCCTTTCGCAGGTCGGTGGCCACGCCGTCGCCGCCGCTTCGGGGGGGCAACGCCTCGAGCATGTGGGCGATGTCGCCGCGGAGGCGGGCCATGGCGGCCATGTCGTCGTCGAGCTGGACCAGCCGGCGCTCTAGGAGCCGTCGGGTGTGGCCGCAGGGGCACAACCCCTGCTCCCGGATCTCCAGGAGCTCGGCGATCTCGTCCAGTCGGAGGCCGAACCGCTGGGCGTGCTTGATGAACTGCACCCGTTCGACGGCGTCGTCGTCGTACACCCGGTACCCGGAGGCGCTGCGGTCCGGCTCGGGGAGCAGACCGATGCGCTCGTAGTAGCGGACGGTGTCGGGCGACGTGCCCACCCGATCGGCGAGCCTCGACACGGTGAGCTGACTCATGTTCGCCCCATAGACCTTGGTTTCAACTCCAAGGTCAAGCGGATAATTCCGCCGCCCGAGGCGCTTCTTTGTCGCGTCAGCAGCGTCCAGGGCGCGGCCGACGCACAAAGGAACCGGGGGCCGGCTACGCCCGGGGGCGCTCGCCCAGGGTGACGGTGATCCGCTCGGTGGCCCCGCCCCGGGCCACGGTGACCGGCACCGACGTGCCCGGGGCCATGTCGCGCAGCAGGCCGCCCAGCTCCACCGACCCGACGACCTGGCGGCCGTCGACCTCGGTGATGCGGTCGCCGACGCGCAGGCCGGCCCGGGCCGCCGGTCCGCCGGGCACGACCTCGACCACCTCGGCCCCGCGGCTGTTGTCCATGGGGTTGCGGGTGCTCACCCCGAGGTACCCGACCGGGCGGGCGGCCTGGCCGGAGCGCAGCCGGTCGAGGATCGTCCGGGCCGAGTCGATGGGGATGGCGAAGCCGATGTTCTGGCCGCCCCGGCCGGCCACGGCCGTGTTGATGCCGATGACCTGGCCCCGGTTGTTGGCCAGCGGGCCGCCCGAGTTTCCCGGGTTGATGGCCGCGTCGGTCTGGATCATCCCCGTCAGGGTGTCGAGGGAGCGGTTGAGGCCCGACACGATGCCCTTGGTGACCGTGGGGTCGCCCCGCAGGCCGAGGGCGTTGCCGACGGCGACCACGTCGTCGCCGACCTTGACGTCGCCCGACGACCCCAGGTCCGCGGTCCGGAGCCCGGAGGCGTTCTGGATGCGCAGCAGGGCGATGTCGTTGCCGCTGTCGGCCCCGACCAGGCTGGCGGCCCGGGACTGGCTCTCGCCTTGGAGGGTGACGCGGATGTTGGACGCCCCGTCGACCACGTGGGCGTTGGTCAGCACCTCGCCCTCCGGCGTGATCACGATGCCCGTGCCCTGCCCCGTGCCCCCGCGGCCGCTGGCCTGGATGGCCACCACCGCCGGCTCCACCTTGGCCAGGATGCCGACCACGTCGAGCGCCGGTCCGGCGGCGGTCGCGGTGCGGCCCTCGGCGACGCTGGTGACCGGAGATTGCCCGCCGGTGGCCACAGTGGTGTCGTCGTCGGCCAGCCGGGCCCCGACCACGCCCCCCAGCACGCCCGATGCCAGGGACACCGCGGCCGCGGCCGCCACCCACGTCGACGCCCGGCGCCGGGGCGCGGGGTCGGTCGGCGGAGGGACCGGCGGCGGCGACGGGCGACCGGGGTCCGTCACGGAGACGGGCACGGTCGGGTCGCCGACCACCGGAGAACTCGGGCGGCTCCAGGGGGAGGAAGGGGTGTCCACGGTGCTCATGCCCACAGTAAGCGCCTCGTTGCTGTGAAGCGCCTGAGAGCCGTCTCGGAGTACTCGGAGACTCCACCCACCGAGACCGTCGCACCCACCGCGACCGGTCGCCCACTGGGTACGGTCGGACCGGGATGTCGGTCGAGACGTCAGTAGGTCTGGGATCGGGCACCGATGACCGACCGCGGACGGCGTCCTGAGCGGCGTGCTGGCCGCCGAGGTGGTGGCCACGTCGGAGCAGGTCTCGGCCACCGCTTCCCGCTCCGCCAAGGTGGCGGCCTTGGCCGCGCTCCTCCGTCGGCTGTCACCGGCCGAGGTGGCGCCGGCGGTGGGGCTGCTGCGGGGCGAGCCGGTACAGGGGCGGATCGGTGTGGGGTGGGCCACGCTGGCCGCCGTCGACCCGCCGCCGGCGACCGCCCCCTCGCTCACCGTCGACGACGTCCACCGCGCCCTCGACCGGCTGGCGGCGCTGGCCGGCGCCGGCTCGGCCGCGGCCCGGGCGGCGATGCTCGAGGAGCTCCTCGGTCGGGCCACTGCCTCCGAGAGCGTCTTCCTGCGCCGGCTGCTCACCGGTGAGCTCCGCCAGGGCGCGCTGGAGGGCGTGATGACCGATGCGGTGGCCCGGGCGTCCGGCGTCCCTTCGGCCGACGTGCGCCGGGCCGCCATGCTGGCGGGCGACCTGCCGGCAGTGGCCGTCCTGGCGCTGGACGGTGGCGCTCCCGCGCTCGCGGCCGTGGGCCTGCGCCTGCACCGACCGGTGCAGCCCATGCTCGCCGCCGGCGCCCCGGACGTGGCCACAGCCCTGGCCGCGTGCGGCCGGGCCTCGGTGGAGTGGAAGCTCGACGGCGCTCGCATCCAGGTGCACCGCGACCCCGGTCGAGTGTCGGTGTTCACCCGCAACCTGAACGACGTGACGGACCGGTTGCCGGGCATCGTGGCCCTGGCCGAGTCGCTGCCCGGGTCACGGTTCATCCTCGACGGGGAGGCCGTGGGCTGGGCCGAGGACGACCGGCCGGGCTCGTTCCAGGACACGATGAGCCGCTTCGGCCACCACGACGGCGTCACCGGGGCCACGCTGGCGGCCCGCTTCTTCGACTGCATCCACCTCGACGGCGAAGACCTCCTCGACCGTCCCCTCCTCGATCGCCTGGAGGCCCTGGACCGGCTGGCCGGTGGGTGGCGGGTGCCGTTCGTCGTCACCGAGGAGCCGGCCGAAGCGGAATCCTTCCTCGAGCGGGCACTGGCCGCCGGCCACGAGGGGGTGATGGTCAAGGCCGCCGCGTCGCCCTACGAGGCCGGCCGCCGGGGTGGCGCCTGGCGGAAGGTCAAGCCGGTGCAGACCTTCGACCTGGTCGTCCTGGCCGCAGAGTGGGGCCACGGGCGGCGGACGGGCCGGCTGTCCAACCTCCACCTCGGCGCCCGGGAGGGCGACGGGTTCGTGATGGTGGGCAAGACGTTCAAGGGCCTGACCGACGATCTGCTGGCCTGGCAGACGGCGGAGCTCCTGGGCCGGGAGATCGACCGCAGCGGCATCACCGTGCGGGTGCGGCCGGAACTGGTCGTGGAGGTCGCCCTGGACGGCGTGCAGACGTCGACCCGCTACCCGGGCGGCATCGCCCTCCGCTTCGCCCGCGTCCGTCGGTACCGGCCCGACAAGGCCCCGGCTGAGGCCGACACCCTGGACAGCCTCCGCGCCCTACTGGTGCGGCCGTAGGGCGGCGGCCGCCTCCAGGCGGACCCGGAAGTCGGGGTCGTCGGCCCGATCGGCGATGGCCTCCCGGCTGGGCTCCGGCCCGAGCTCCGCCAGGCCCCGGAGGGCTTTCCACCGGACCCACGGGTCGTCGTCGGCAAGGGCCGTTTCCAACAGGGATCGCAACGCCGGGCGACCGGCGTCGACCATGGCGTCGACCGCCGCCCGGCGCACCGACCGCACCGGATCGGACACCAAACCGGCCCACTCGGCGGCGGCGGCGTCGGCATCGGCCTCCCGGAGCAGGTTGGCCGCGACCTGCCGGCGCGAGGGGTCGTCGCCCGCGGCCGCGGCCCTCACGCGGTCCAGGTCGTCCGGATCGGCGGGGCGCAGGGAACCGAGATCGTGCCAGGCCTGCTCGAGCCGGCTCCGGCGGTGAGTGCTCGAGGACGCTCCGGGAACGCCCGCGCCGGCGGGTCCGCCCATCGTCGGACGTTCGCCCCTCGCCGGACGTTGGTCGCCAGGGGCGGCGGGCGAGGCGAACTCCTCGGTCACCACGGCCAGCACCGGAGCCAGGAGCCGCTCCCAGTCGGCCGCCCGGCGCAGCCCGACGGCGACGAAATCGGGGCCCACCAGCACGTTGGCCACCTCGGCGAACTCCCGGAACAGGCGGGCCGCCGCCGGGTCGTCCGTGGCGGCCGCAGCCGAGTCGAACCACCGGCTGGCCCCGTCGTGCACGGCACCGACCTGGAACCGGATGGTGCGCGGGTTGGGCGTGGCCTCGGGCACGACCGGGCCGCCGAAGGTGCCGGCCAGCGACAGCGACCGTTCATCGCCGACGGGGGCTTCGCCCGCAGGTTCGCCCGAGCCGGCATCGGCCGTTGCCGCGACCCGCACCCCGAACCGGTCGTCGTCCCATCCGTAGACCAGGGCCAGGTCGTCGGCCAGCCGGCGTCGCCAGCGCCCGTGCCCGGGCCCGACCGCCGTGGCCAGAGCCTCGTCGTCGGCCGGCCCCCACGGGGCAGGCGAGAAGAACCGCTTCAGCAGGGCCTTCGTCGGACCCAAGGCCTCGAACGGCAGGGTGAGGAAGGCGTCGGAGGTGAGATGGGTGAAGGCATCGCGGACGAGGTCTCGCTCCACGACGAGCCTGCGGCCGGCGTCGGAGGGCGGCATGCCGGCGCCGGTCAGCAGCCCCGACCCGATGGGCGGTCCCGAATGGTCGGGTCGATGACCTCGATGTGCACGTGGGGCCACGGCGGCTGGGCCGTCACCTCTTCGACCTGCGACGGGAACGGGAGCCGGGTCGGACCGGGAGCCACCACCGTCTCGCCCGCCTCCACCCGCTGGCCGGAGCGTACGGCCACACCGCGGATGTGCAGGATCTTGACCTCCCAACCGGGCCGGTCGTCGGGCGCGATCACGACGAAGTCGTCGGAATAGTCGCAGTACAGGACGTAGCTGCCGGCGTGCAGCACGCGGCCCGACACAGGAGCGCGGATGGCGACGTCGGGGTCGACCACCACGTCGGCGGCCGTACGGGCGCCCGTGCCGCGCTCGCGGGGCTCGAGGGTGACCGCGTCGGGAGCGGCCGGCAGGGGCTCCAACGGGCGAGCCCCGTCGTGGTTCGACTCGTGAAAGCCCACCCGCTCCACGCGCGCCGACGGGTAGCGCAGCACGAGCCCCTGGGCCGTGGCGAAGGGGACCCACGCCTGATCGCGCACCACGCGGGGCGGCGTGGTCGGCAAGGGCGCCGTGGTGGAAGAGGACGGCGGCTCGGCCACGCCACGTTCGGCCAGCGAGACGTCGGCGCCCGTGGCCTGCGAGCACCCGGCGACCAGTGTCGCCGCGGCCACAGCCAGGAGCCCGAGCCCGGAGGGTCGGCGGACCGTGTGCCGGTGGAGCTCGAACCGCGGTTCCATCTGCCTCCGGATGGTAGGACACCACCGCCCCCGCCGGGCGTGACAGCCGTGTAGTTACACATGTAGCATTTCCCGGTGCCTGAGCGTGCGTCGTCCTGCCGCAGTTGCGGTCGCCCCATCCTGTGGGCCCGCCTCAACACGGGCGCCTGGGCGCCGCTCGACCCCGATCCGCACGAGCGGGGCCAGATGGTCCTGCTCGACGGCGGGCGCTGCCATCCTGTGGAGCCGGGCGGCCGGTACGGGGCCGACGTGCAGGTCCGGCGTCACCGCAGTCACCTGACCACGTGCGGGCTGGGCCCTCGGGTGCGCAGGGTGGGCAGTTCGGCCCCGGCCGTCTCGGCCGATGCGGTCGAGCGGCAGCAGCGGGTCCGCCAGGTCCGGTTGGCCATGGGCCGCGGCCGGATGCGGGCTCGCGCGTCAGTCGCCCCAGGCGCCGGCCAGCGGGGGCAGGTCGGGCATCCGGGCCCGACCGACCACGTCGAGAGCGGAGCGGCGGGCCCGGTCCCTGACCGGCTCGCGGGCGGCCGCCGAGGCGGCGTCCTCGGCGCGGCGCATGTGGACCAGCAGGGTGATGTAGGCCAGGAACGAGTCGACGAGGAACAGGTGGACGACCAGCAGGACCCGTAAAGGAGGGAGCAGGCCGCCGACGAGGGTGACGGCCATGGCGATGAGCAGACCCCGCAGGATGTGGCGCCGGCGCTGGGCCCTGGTCATCCTGACGCCCCTCGGCCGGAGCGCGGCAGGACCGACCCCGGGAGCAGAGGAGCGGTCGAGGCCCGGGAGGGGGGGCCCGAAACTGTCGACGAACTCAGCCCGCCGCCGGGAGTGCGCCCGGACCGCCGGCGGCACGAGCACCGCGGCCCAGATGAGCACGAGCAGGAGCAGCACCTGCACCGGCCCGACCTAGGGCGCCATCGAGCCGACCCGGTCGGCCCGTCCCCCAACCCCCACCATGCCCACAGCCTAGTAGAGGCGGTGGACACAGAGCCATGGCGGCTCTATGCGGGGTTACAGGTGCAGTTGTCGGTGGCCATGTTGCACCCGTCGCAGTGGACCCGACCCTCGTGGTTGTCGATGTGCACGCCGCGGTTGCACAGAGCGCAGACACCCCGGCGGATCAGGTCTTCTACCTTCGTCATGTCCGACTCCTTGTGGTCGAGTTCTTCCCACAGTATGGACCGGCCCGGCGCGTCGGTGCAGGGCCCCGGCCGACGCGAACACGTCCTCATACGCATCGCGATAGCCGCCGGGCGGGCGTATCCTGGGTGGGCGCACCGCTACTGGACGAAGTGAGATGACGAAGACGTACCGCTGCCCCGACTGCTTTGCCCGAGTCGTCGCCGAGCCCGACGAGGACAAGAAGACCGCCCTGTGGCTCCACGGCCTCTCCGGCCGGTGCCGGGCGAAGATGACGCCGAAGACCGAGAAGCCCCGCCGCAAGGAGCGGTTGGAGGCCATGCTCGGCGAAGAGTGGGGATGACATCGCCGGGCCCCCCGGCGGTGTGGCACCCGCCGGGGACGACGCCGAAGTAACGTCTGGCCGTGGCTATGGGGGCGTCGGGGGTGCGAACGGCGTCGCGCCTGGTCTCCGCTGGGGGAAGCCTGTTCTGGCGCTGGGTCGTGGCCGTCGCCGTCGGCGGCCTGGTCGCCGGGGTGGGGCTCATCCTGCTGGCCAACCAGGCCCGCACGCTGTTCACGGCGGGCACCGTCGGGGCCGACGTGGAGCGGATCGAGCTCGGCCCGCTGGCCAGTCGGTCCGTGGTCTACGCCGCCGACGGCTCCGTCCTGGACCTGCTCCGCGACGAGGAGGACCGCGTGCCGGTCACCCTCGACCAGATCCCGCCCCATGTCGTCCAAGCCGTGCTCGACGCCGAGGACGAGCGCTTCTTCGACCACGGCCCCCTCGACCTGCGGTCCATGACCCGGGCACTGGTCAACAACGTGTCGGAGGGCGAGGTCACCGAGGGCGGGTCCACCATCACTCAGCAGCTGGTCAAGACCGAGCTGCTCGGCTCCAAGCAGAACGTCAACCGCAAGCTCCAGGAGGCGGCCCTGGCCATCCGCCTGGAGGAACAGCTCCCGAAGACCCAAATCCTGGAGCGGTACCTCAACGTGGTGTACTTCGGCAACGGGGCCTACGGCGTGCAGGCCGCGGCCGAGCGCTACTTCCAGACCGACGTCGGCAAGTTGACCGTGGGCCAGGCCGTGCTCCTGGCCGGGCTCATTCGCAACCCGGTGTTCGCCGACCCGTTCAACAACCCGGAGGACGCACGGGCCCGGCGCGACGTGGTCGTCGACCGGATGGTGGTTCTCGGCCACGTCCCGTCCGACGAGGCGGCCCGGATCAAGACCGAGGCCCTCCCCACGCCGCCGCCGCAGGAACCGGCCCGGGGCAGCGACTACTTCGCCGAGTACGTCAAGCAGGTGCTCCTCGCCGACCCCCGCATGGGCGCCGACGTCAATGAGCGGATCAGCACGGTCTTCCGCGGCGGGCTGCGGATCCACACCACCCTCGACCCGAACTACCAACGCGAGGCCGAACGGGCGGTGGCCGACATCCTTCCCGACAGCGACGGTCGGTTCAACGCCGCCCTCGTCTCGGTGGAGCCGGGCACGGGCGCGGTCCGGGCCCTGGTGGGCGGCCCCGACTTCGACCGGACCAAGTTCAACCTGGTCACCGACACCCTGGGCCGCCAGGCCGGCTCGTCGTTCAAGCCGTTCACCCTCCTGGCCGCACTCGAGGCGGGCTACATCCCCCAGGACACCATCCTGGGCAGCGCCCCGTGCCACGTCCCCAACCCCGGCGGCGTGCCCGACCCGTGGGAGCCCAACAACGTCGACGGCCAGGCCGCGGGCGTCCTCACGCTGGAGCAGGCGACGATCAACTCGGTCAACTGCGCCTACGCCCGTCTGGTCAAGCTCGTGGGCCCCCAGAAGGTGGCCGAGCTGGCCACCAAGATGGGGATCACAAAGCCGCTGCAGCCCCACCTTTCGCTCACCCTGGGCAGCAGCGGGGTCAGCGCGCTCGACATGGCCAGCGCCTATGCCACCCTCGCCGCCGACGGAGAACGGCACACCCCGTACGTCATCGACCGGGTGGAGGACCGAAACGGAGAGGTCATCTTCACCAACGAGGCCAAGCCCGAGCGGGCCGTCTCCGTGCAGCATGCCCGCACCGTGAACCAGGTCCTCACCCAGGTGGTGCAGCAGGGCACCGGCACGGCCGCCCGGGTCCGCGGCTGGCAGGTCGCGGGCAAGACCGGCTCCACCGACAACAACGTCGACGCCTGGTTCGTGGGGTACACCCCCAAGCTGGCCACCGCCGTGTGGATGGGCCACCCCGAGGAACAGATACCCATGTACAACGTCGGTGGGGTGTCGCGGGTGTACGGCGGCACGTTCCCCGCTCAGATCTTCGGGGCCTACACCACCGCGGCCCTGGCCGGGCAGGAGCCGGTCGGGTTCGCTCCGCCCGATCGGGTGCGCAACCAACGGGCGCCCAGGTTCCTGGAGATGCCGGGGGAGCGCTTCCCGAACCCCCTCACCACCCCGGTGGACGGCGACGGCGACGGCATCCCGACACCCCGCCCAGCGCGTCCGAGCGTCGAAGATCTTCCCGAAGCCACCGTGCCCGCCGCCCCGTCCCGCCCCACCCTGCCGGAGGTGACGGTCCCGACCATCCCCGAATTCGACGACGACGAGACGCCACGCACCGCTCGCAACCGCGACCGGCCGCGCGACCGGACCACCATCCCGGCCGAGGAATGAGCCCTGCTTGAGCGTCCTCGACGACCTCCTGCAGGTCCAGGACCACGACACCGCCGCCGACCGCATACGTCACCGCCGGGCGACCCTGCCGGAGCTGACCGAGCTGGCATCCATCGCCGACCGGCTCTCGGCCCTGGAGACATCGCTGGCCGAGGTGAGGCGGCGGCGGGACGACGTGGCCGGCCGTGAGCAGCGCCTCGACGACGACGTGGCCGCCGTCACCGCCAAGGCGGCCGAGGTGAGCGGGGTCCTGTACTCCGGCTCAGTCGGGGCCATCCGTGAGCTGCAGGCCATGGAGGCCGAGATCGTCGCCCTCAACCGCCGCCGGAGCGCGCTCGAGGACGACCTGCTCGCGGCCATGGAGGAACGGGAGCCGCTCGACGCGGAGGTCGCCGCGCTGGAGCGGGAACGGGAGCGCCTCGACGCCGAGGCCGCCCGGCTGCACGCCGTCGTGGCCGAGGCCCGGTCCGACCTCGACCGCCAGCTGGATGCGGAGATGGAGGCCCGTTCGGCGGCGGCAGCCGGGCTGCCCGCCGACCTGGTCGATCTGTACGAGCAGCTCCGGGCCCGGTCCGACGGCATCGGAGCGGCCCGGCTGGTCAACGGGCGGTGCGGCGGCTGCCACCTGGCGCTCCCGGCCACAGAGGTCGACCGCCTGCGCCGGCAGCCCCCTGGCGCCCTCGAGCGCTGCGAGCAGTGCGGCCGCATCCTGGTGCCTTGATCTGCCGGCGGGGACCCGAGCGGTGATCCTGTGGCCAGCGGGCATGGCCGTCGCCCTCGTGTGGCTCGTGTTCCGCGACCCGGCGTTCGACTACCGCCTGGCCGTGGTCGGGGCGCTGCTCCCGGACCTGGTCGACGGGCCCCTCGGCGGGGCCAGGGTCCTGCACACGCTGGCCGCCGCCGTGGCCGTCCTCCTGGCCGTCATGGTCCTCACCCGCAACCGCCGGCAGGCCCGGCGCCACTGGCTGGCCCTGCCCATCGGCATGTTCGTCCACCTGGTGGCCGACGGCATGTGGGCCCGCACGGAGACGTTCTGGTGGCCGGGATTCGGGTGGAAGCTCCGGGGCCGCCTCCCGGCGCTCGATCACGGCCTGGCCGTCCTCCTGGTGGAGGAGGTGGTCGGCGCCGCCCTGCTGGTGTGGGCCTGGCGCCGGTTCGGGCTCGGCGATCCCACGGTGCGAAGCCGGTTCTTCCGCACCGGTCACCTGCCCCGGGGGCTGGTGCGGTAGTGGTGCCCCCGAGGGGACTAGCCCATCTCGGGCGCAGTCAGGAGCGCTTGGCGTAGTCGGCGAATCCCTGCCAGTCGATGACGACACAGGGCTGGTCACCGACGATCCAGGCGTCGTGCCCGGGCGGGCACACCATGAGGTCGCCGGGGCCGAACTCGGCTTCTTCGCCGTCGTCCATGACGATCTTCATGCGCCCGGAGACGAAGTAGCCCATGTGGGCAGCCTGGCAGCTGTCAGTGCCGGCAATGGGCTTGACGTGCTTGGACCACTGCCAGCCGGGCTGGAAAGTGGCCCGACCGACCGCGCCTCCTTCCAGGTTGACCAGCTCCAGCTGGCCAGAGCCGTCTTGGAAGGACCGCACTTCCTCAGGGTTGTCGAGGCTCTTTTGGATCATGCCTGCCATCGGTCTACTTCCCCTCCTCGTGTTGGGCTTGCATCCCATGGCGGTTCGTCATGGCGGCGACCTGCCAGCGACCATTGCAACGGAGACTTCGGCAGGCGACAAGGGTGCTGGCCGGTCACTCGCCGGCTGTTGCTAGCACCCCCTACTCACAGCGACATCCCGAAGCGGTGCCCTTCATCAGCGGCGCGTCCCCGGACGGGCAGTCGTCCGGTCGCGAGCGGGGGACCAAGCCGTCGGGCGAAGCCTCCATCTCGGCGACATCGTCGGCCGTCCGGCGAGGGCCTAGCCCATCTTGGCCTGGAACAGGTGGTACAGGAGGATCAGCTGGGCGATGGCCAGCGGTTCGCTCCGGGTGCCGTTCTCGATGCTGCCCAGCGACTCCGGTACCGAGTCGCGCGCGCCGAGCTCGTCCCAGATGGACTGCTCCACTTCCTTGGTGACCTCGCGCTTGGCGTAGGAGTGGATGTGCAGGGCGTCGACCGGCTTGCCGTCGTCGTCGCGCTGCAACTTCAGGTGCATGGCCTCTTTGTGGTCGTCGGTGAGGATGTTGGCCAGGTCGGGGTGCGAGATCGTGGGTCGCAGCAACAGGGTGGCGCTGAGCGGCTCGTCGGGGTCGTCACGGCCCTCGATGCGGTCGAAGCGCACGACGATGTCGGCCTGCGAGCGTTGGGGTCGGATGAACTCCGCCGACTCGGGCTCCCGCTTCTCCAGGTCCTTCTTCACCTGGTCCTCGGTGTAGCCCCGCTTGGTCGTGTCGCGCTTGATCTTCCACTCGTAGCGGACGGGCTCGGGCGGGTCGAGGTACACGGTGGCGTCGAAGCAGGCTCGGGCCAGCTTGGAGTAGAGCGGAAGCAGCCCCTCGATGATCACGAACTCGCGCGGCTCGACGAGCACCGGTCGCCCGAGGGTGCCGTCGGAGTGGTTGTAGACCGGCTTGAGGATGGGATGGCCGAGGGCGAGCAGCTGGAGGTGCTGCTCCATGACCTCGATGTAGTTGCAGTCGGGATGCAGGGGCGTGAACGGCTTGTCCTTGCGCTCCTCGCGGTCGTAGCGGTGGTAGTCGTCGACGCAGATGGAGGTGATCCGGTCCGGGCCCAGGGCCTCGACCAGACCCTTGGTGATGGTGGTCTTGCCCGCCGCGCTGTCACCGGCGATGGCCAGCATGATGGGCCGGCTGGGGGAGTCGCCGTTCCGCCAGGCTCGCGAGATCGTGACCTGCTTGTCGGGCATGGTGTCCGTCACCCTCCTGCCTGCGCGATGGCTTTCTCGGCCCGAGTCCTGATGTCGGTCACCGCCGCCTTGAGGCCACCCTCGTGCTTGTAGAGGGCGCTGCCGGCCACCAGGACCCGGGCGCCGGCGGCGGCCGCGCCGGCCACCGTGTCGGGGGAGATGCCGCCGTCGACCTCCAGCTCAATGCGGTGACCCGACTGCTCGATCATCTTGGCCGCCTCGGTGATCTTGGGCTCCATGGTGGAGATGTACGCCTGCCCGCCGAAGCCGGGGTTGACGGTCATCACCAGGATCATGTCGACCAGGTCGAGGACGTGGCGGACGGTGTCGAGCGGCGTGGACGGGTTGAGGGCGACGCCCGACTTGGCGCCGGCTTCGCGAATGCTGGCCAGGGTGCGGTGGAGGTGGGTGCAGGCCTC
>JALYGL010000260.1 GCA_030777125.1 Actinomycetota bacterium | reverse complement strand
CTCCAGGCCAGATGGCTGTACCGCTGAGCGGCATTCCGGGCGGTGAGCGCGCTGAACACACCCGGTCGTGCGGTGCATAGGGAGAGAGGAGGACGGCATGGCGTGGCAGGACCTCATCGATCTGATCGACCGGCAGCGGTGGCTGGACCCGGTCGGCGACGGCCTGCAGCGGGCCGTGGGCGGCCTGTTTGCCGCGGCCGGACCGGCGCAGGTAGCACCCCACTCAACCGTGATATGGGTAGCGAGGAGGCGGGTCCAGGTGGCATCCTGCTGGCTGTGGGAGCCAAACCACAGTCGTAGGAGGACCAGCATGGACCCGCAGACCCAATTCTGCCCCAACCTGGACTGTCCGGCCAGGGGTCAAGTCGGGCAGGGGAACATCCGCGTGCATAGCCAGCAGGAACGGCGCTATCGCTGCACCACCTGTGGGCGCACCTTTGCCGCCACTACGGGCACGCCCTTCTTCCGGCTCAAGCACATGGCTGAGTTGGTCACCACGGTGCTGACGCTGCTGTGTCATGGCTGCCCGCCCCAGGCGATCGTGGCCGCCTTCGGGCTGGATGAGCGCACCGTCGCCGCCTGGCAGGCCCGGGCTGGCGACCATTGCCAGCGCGTCCATGAGCACTTGGTTGAGCAGGGACAGGTCGATCTGGGCCACGTCCAGGCAGACGAACTGTGGGTCAAGCTGGTGGGCCGCACGGTCTGGCTGGCCATGGCCGTGGCCGTGCCCAGCCGGCTGTGGCTGGGTGGAGCGATCAGCCCACACCGCGATGGCCCCCTCATCCGTCGCCTGGTCGAGCGGGTGCGCGCCTGTGCCAGCCGGCTGGACATCCTCGTCTGCGTCGACGGGTTGAGCAGCTACATCACTGCCTTCCGGCGTGCCTTCCGGGTGCCGGTGCGCACTGGGCGGCCGGGCCGCCCTCGGCTGGTGCTGCCCGCTGGGTTCCTGCTGGGGCAGGTCGTCAAGCAGTACGCCCAGCGGCGCGTCACGGGGGTGCAGCAGCGGGTAGTGACCGGCACTGCTGCCGCCATCACGACGGCACTGGCGGCGACCAGGAGTGGGACGACCATCAACACCGCTTATATCGAGCGGCTGAATGCCACCTTCCGCAGCCGGCTGGTCCCGCTGGTGCGCCGCGGGCGGGCCATCGCTCGCACTGAGGCAGCGCTGACGGCCGCGATGTGGCTGGTCGGCTGCGCCTACAACTTCTGCTGGTGCCACGACAGCCTCCGGCTGGCTGCCCCAGCGGGCAGTGGTCGCCGCTGGCAGGAACGCACGCCAGCGATGGCCGCGGGCTTGGCCGATCAGCCGTGGACGCTGGGGGAGTTGCTCCGCTATCAGGTGCCGCCCCCAGTCTGGCAGGCCCCCACGCGCCGGGGGCGACCACCCAACACCGCGCCGCCGCTGTCCCGGCCAGCGGCCGGGCCGCCTCCCCTGGCGGCGGCCGCGTGATCACGCTTCCGTGGGGTGCTACCCACAGCCGAAGTCCCCCACTTGCCAGGCCAGGTAGCTTCTGCTAGCATATACTAGCAATTGTGAAGGGGGAGGCCATGTCTGAGACCGTGCAATTGAACGCCCGCGTGCCGAAGGAGATCGCCGAGGAGTTGGAGCGGCTGGCCGATCTCACTGGGCGTAAGAAGGTCTGGCACATCACTGAGGCGTTGCGGGCGTATCTGACGGCGGAGATGCAGATTGTCGCCGCCGTCGAGCAGGGCCGCGCCGATGCCCGTGCCGGGCGGGTGCGCGACTTCGCCGCCTACAGCGCTGAACTGAGGCAGTACATCGACCAGCGCCGGATGCCGTGATGCGCGTCGTCATCACTGCCCAGGCGGAGGCCGACCTTGATGCGCATTTCACCTACATCCTAGAGCGCAACCCGGAGGCGGCCGTCCGCGTCTATGAGGCCATCGCCGGCCAGCTCATGAGCCTGGCCGATTTTCCCGGCCCGGCGCGTCCCGGCCGCGTTCCTGGCACCCGCGAGCTAGTGATCACCGGCTACCCGTATATCGTTGTGTTCGAACTAACGGCCGATGAGGTGGTCATCCTGCACGTCAATCACGCGCGCCAGCAATGGCCGCCGAGGGACGAGGGCTGACGCTGTAGAATCCGGGGAAGAAGGTAAGCGCGCAAAACCTCCGGAGTGAGCGGAGCCCCGCTGCTCTGGCCTGGTAGACTGCTGCTCATCAGGACTGAC
>JALYGL010000259.1 GCA_030777125.1 Actinomycetota bacterium | reverse complement strand
TCCCCGACGACCAGGTCAAGGGCATCGACGTGCTGCGGGCCATCCGCAGCTTCGACCCCTGCATGCCCTGCACCACCCACATGGACACGGGCAGGGGCATCATCACCCGGGAGGTCAACTCCTGCGGCTGCACGCTCGAGTAGGCCCGCCGCAGTGACGGATGTGTCGCCGGCCGAGCGGGTCACCTGGGGAGGTTCGCTCGCCCGGCCGGCGACGCAAGGGAACCAGGCGCGGGCCGGAGCGGCCCTCTGAGCGGAGAGCAGAGCCCCGGGAGGGTGAGGTGGACATGACCGTGGACGGCACCAGTCGCACGCAGTGCCGCGCCCTCGTCGCCGGCTTCGGCCGGCCGGGGATGCGCGACCTCGACTTCGGCCGGCAGGTCGTCGACTACCTCCGGCAGCTGGACTGGCCGCAGGAGGTGGTGGTGGAGGACCTGTCGTGCGCCGCGCCGCTCGTCCTCCATCGCCTCCAGGAGCTGCGGCCGGCCAAGGTCGTGCTCCTCGGAGCGGTGCCACGCGGCCTGGACGCCCCGGCGACGCTTCGCCGCTACCGGCCCGACGCCGCCCCCGCGGGCCCGGCCGACGTCCACCGCAGCCTCGAGGAATCGGCCATGGGGCTCGTGGACCTCGACCACACCCTGGTGGTGGCGCGGCACTGGGGAGGGCTGCCGGTCGATACCGTGGTCATCGAAGTCGAGCCGGCCGAGACCTGCTTCGGCCTCGGTTTCAGCGAGGAGATGGGCGGCTGCTTCGACGCCATCGTCGAGATGGTCCGCGAGGAGCTCGGCGACGTGCCGACGGCGTGGGTCTACATCCCGACTTCGGGCCCGACGACCTGTCGACGTCGCTGACGGAAGGGCCGGCGTCGCCGAACGACGACACCGGGCCGGGCCAGCCCAGCCAGGCCGTCACCGAGCTGGTGGGGTACGCCCGCCACCACGCCGAGGCTCGCCTCGAGTCCGGCCGAGCCCGACCGGTGGTCGAGCGGATGCCGTTCGACGTGCCCGGCGTGGCCCTGGCCGGACGGGTCCGGCCGTGGGGCGTGTTCGTCGAGAGCGGGGGCGACTGGTTCGACGCCCTCCCCCTCGACGGCGGGCGCCTCGGGATCGTGGTGGGGAACGTGGCCGGACGGGGCGTCGAGGTCGCCGCCACCATGAGCGACCTGAAGATGGCGGCGCGGGCCTACGTCGTGCTCGACGGGGGATCTCCGGCCCGCGTGGTGAGCAACCTCGACCGGCTGGCCGAGGCCACCGGGCTGGGTGACCAGGCCCGGCTCCTCGTTCTCGCCCTGGACCCGGCGACCGGCGAGGTCCGGTTCAGCAACGCGGGGGGTTGCCCTCCCCTCGTCGTGGACGGAGGTGCGTCGACCGGCCGCTTCGTCGAGGCCGCCCGAGCCGCCCCGCTGGGCGGCGCGCGTCACTGCGCCCGGACCGAGGCGACACTGCAGCTGGCCACCGGTTCGACCCTGCTGCTCTTCACCGACGGGCTGGTGGAGAGCGCCGCCGTCTCGCGCGCCACCGGGCTGGAGCGGCTGCGGCAGGCGGCCACCGGAGGGCCGGCCGCGCTCGACGCCCTGTGCGACCACGTGCTCAACGTCTGCACCCGCCGCCTCCGCCGCGACGACGACATCTGCGTGCTCGGCGCCCGCCTGCTGTCCGACCACGCGCTCGCCGAGGGACCGTCGGACCGCTCCGGCGCGTAGCCGGTGCATCCACGTGGTGGTGGACGCGGTCGGTCGGGTGTCGACCAGCATCACGAACGAGGAGTGCGGCTAGCGCGACTCGGTGGCTCCGGTGTCGTCGGCGGCCGGTCTGGGATCCTCGGTGACGAACCGCAGCACCCGCTGTGGGAAGGGGATCTGCACACCGGCCCCGTCCAGCGACCGCTTGACGGTGACCGCCACCTGGCTGCGCACGCGCCAGAGGGTGGCGATGTCGGGGGCGTGCCAGAACCGAACGGCCAGCGGGATCCCCGAGTCGCCGAAGGCTTCCACCCAGACCTCGGGCGGAGGCCGGTCGAGCACGCCGTCGACGGCGGCGACCGCCTCCAGGAGGAGGGCGCGGGTGCGCTCGAGATCGGTGTCGTAGGCCACGGTCACCTCCAAGGTCGATCGCCGCCGCCCCAGGGTGGTGTGGTTGACGATGTTGGTGCTCAGGACCTGGGCGCACGGGACCATCACCCGCTCGCCGTCGAAGGTTCGCAGCGCGACGGTGCGGAAGTTGACGTCGTCGACGGTGCCCTCGGAGCCGGCGACGGTGACCTGGTCACCGCGACGGAACGGGTGGCGGAGCTGCAGGATGATGCTGGCCAGGAAGTTGGCCAGGATGTTCTGGCCGGCGAAGGCCAGGGCCAGGCCGCCGATGCCCAGGGCGCCCACCAACGGCCCGAGGCGCACGCCGATGACGCCCAGGGCGTACACCAGCGACACCGCGGCCAGGACCAGGCCCACGAAGCGGCCCACGGCCTGCGCCGCCGGGGTGGCGGTCCCGTCGTCGTCGCCGCCGGCGGCCCGGGAGACGAGGATCTTGACGATCTGGCCGAGGGCGATCCCGGCGAGGACGATGGCGGCTGCGGTCAACCAGTCGCGGGCGGTGAGCCCCCTGGTGACTATGGCCTCCTCGGAGTCGGCCTGGGCGGCGAGGAACCAGATCGGCACCGGGCGTTCCTACCCCGGCGGGCGCCGGACCTCGCGGCGCTACCGTGGCCGCGTGCCCGACGAGTTCCTGCGTGCCCTTGCCGAGGAGTACTGGGAGACGCTGCTCGAAGCCAGCCCGATCACGGCCACGATCCTCGGCGACCACCGATACGACGACCGGATCGAGGACCTGTCGGCCGAGGGCGAGTCCGCCCTCCGGCGCCGGTGGACGTCGATCCTCGAGCGACTGGCGGCGTTCGACGACGCCGGCCTGGCGGGCGACGACCGGGTGACGTCAGGCCAGCTGGCGGTCGAGATCGGTGCCGCCGCCGCCGCCATCGACCACCGCCTGGCCGAGCTGCAGTCGGACCAGATGACCGGCTTCCACGTCGGCCTGCTGCAGTCGCTCCCGGTCATGTCGGCGCCCGACCCCGAATCGGCCGCCAAGTTCGTGGAGCGGTTCCGCCAGGTGCCACGCGCCCTGGAGCAGGCCACCCAGCGGTTCCTCGACGGAGCCGCCGCCGGCCGGACGCCCGCCGCCGTCTGCGTGTCCCGGTCGGTGAACATGGTGGAGGGCTACCTCGCCTCGCCGATCGACACGGACGTGTTCGCCACGTTGGCCGGGCCGCCGGACTGGGACGGCGAAGCGGCATGGCGGGAGTCGCTCGAGGACGTGACCCGGAACACGGTACGCCCCGCCTACCGGCGGCTGGCCGACAGCCTCACCGAGCGGCTCCTGCCCCAGGGGCGCGACGACGACCACTGCGGACTGTCGTGGCTGGCCGACGGCGAGGAGCTGTACGCCACCCTGGTGGCCCACCACACCAGCCTCGAGCTGCCCGCCGACCGGATCCACGCCATCGGGATGGAGGAGGTCACGGAGAGGCTTCCGGCGGAGTACGCGGCGGTGGGCGGGCGGCTGTTCGGGCTCAGCGATCCGACGGCGGTGCTCGACCGGCTCCGAACCGACCAGGCGCTGCGGTACCGCACCGGCGACGAGATCATGGCCGACGCGCGCCAGGCGTTCGAGGCGGCCACCGCGGCCATGGGCGACTGGTTCGGACGGCTCCCGGTGACGCCGTGCACCATCGAGGCGGTCCCCGACTTCCTGGCCGCCGACTCGCCCAGCGCGTACTACTTCCCACCCCCGGGCGACGGCTCGAGAGGCGGTACCTACTACGTCAACACCGATCATCCCCAGAACAAGGCCCGCTACGAGACGGCGTCGATCGCGTTCCACGAGGCCATCCCCGGCCACCACCTCCAGCTGGCCATCGCCACGGAGCTGACCGACCTGCCGCGGTTCCGGCGCTTCTCGCTCTCCAACACCGCCTACGTGGAGGGCTGGGGCCTCTACGCCGAGCGGCTGGCCGAGGAGATGGACCTCTACGGCACCGACCTGGAGCGCATCGGCATGCTGGCCGCCGACTCGATCCGGGCCTGTCGCCTGGTGGTGGACACCGGGCTGCACGCCCACGGCTGGACCCGCGCCCGGGCCATCGACTTCATGGCCGCCAACACGCCGGTGTCGGTCGAGGAGGTCACCGTGGAGATCGACCGCTACATCGGCATGCCCGGCCAGGCCCTGGCCTACAAGCTCGGGCAGCGGGAGATCTTCCGGCTCCGGGAGGCGGCCCGCTGCCGGCTCGGCCCCGCCTTCGACATCAAGGGCTTCCACGACGCCGTGCTCGGCTCGGGCGCGGTGAGCCTGCCGATCCTCGGCCGGCTGGTGGACGCCTGGATCGCGTCCCGGGCCGCCTGACCGGACCGGCGCCGGGCCGCTCAGGCCCGGTGGCCCGGCTCCAGATCCTTCACCGACTGGAACCCGAGCTGGCCCGACCAGCCACCGGTCGCCGCGTCGAAGGGGTCCAGCAGGTGCCCGACGTGGTCGCCCGTGTCGAGGCGCTCGACGATGCGCCCAGCCATCCACCGGCTGCAGTCGCTCAGGAGGGGCAGGCCGTCGGGCCCGGGTTGCCACCGGCATCTGGCGAACTTGTCCACCTCGTCGCCCGTCTCCTGGCCGAACAGGGCGGCCAGGTCGCGCTGCGACCGGGACGGGAAGTGGACGAGCAGCGCAGACGCCTCCCGGGCGACCCGCGTGGTGTGGTTGCGCTTCGACAGCCAGATCATCACCAGCGGGGGGTCGATGCTGCACTGGGCGGCGAAGCCCACCAGGCAACCCGCCCGCTGTGATCCATCGGTCGTGGTCACGATCCCCATCGGGTAGTCGAGTGCGGCGAGGATCGACTGCAGGGCGTCGGCGGCCGGGTCGTCAAGCATCCCCCAGTCATCCCCTGGCCGGGACGGTCAGAACCTCCAGCGGGTGGAGCGGGGCGCGAACATCTCGCCGTCCGCCCGGTCGAGGTGGGCCGGCGACCCCGCCGAGTTGCGCGTCGTAGGTGCTCCAGGCCCTCGCTCCGGCCTGAGCCTCGCCGTCGCCTGGCCTCGGGCCCGTGTCACACCAGCACGGGCCCGGGTGTCGGACGGGGTGGAACAGTCGAGAGGAGGATCGCCATGGAGCGCACGTGGTCGGAGCCACCCCGCACGCCGTTGTGGGGCGTCGTCAAGTGGTACTCGAAGCGGAAGTTCGGGACGGTGCTGGCGCCGGCCCGGGTCATGGCCCATCAGCCCAGGGTCCTGAAGGCGTACCTGGACTACGAACGGGGGGCGCAGAAATGGGGCCGGGTCGACCCGGCTCTGAAGCACCTGGCCGTGATGGCCGCCGCGGCCACGGTGGGGTGCTCCTGGTGCATGGACTTCTCGTACTGGGCCAGCGGGGACCGGGGGGTGCCGCCGGAGAAGGCCCGGGCCTTGCCCCGCTGGCGGGAGGCAGAGTGCTTCTCGGAGCTGGAGCGCCTGGTGATCGAGTACGCCGAGAAGATGTCGTCGACGCCGGTGATGGTCGACGAGGCCCTGTCCGAGCGGCTGTCGCAGCACCTGGACGACGCCCAGCTGGTGGAGCTCACTGCCGCCATCGCCCTGGAGAACCTGCGCTCGCGCACCAACCGGGCCTTCGGTCTGACCAGTCAGGGGTTCAGCGACCGCTGCCAGGTCCGGCCCGTGCGGGAGGGCCAGCCCGCGTGACCGGCCCGGGAGGCCGGTCCGTGGGCGTCTACCGGTCAGCCCGAGGAACGAGGGGTGGCCGGTGACCGCGGACCGGACGGCGATGTTCGAGGACCGGCGGGGCATGCTCCTCGGCATGGCCTACCGGATGCTCGGCACCATGGCCGACGCCGAGGACGCGGTGCAGGACGTGTGGGGACGCTGGTCCCGGGTCGACCCCGAGTCGATCGAGAACGTCGACGCCTACCTCGTCCGGGCCGTGACCAACGCCTCCCTCAACCGGCTGCGTTCGGCTCGGGCCCGCCGGGAGGGCTACGTCGGGCCCTGGCTCCCGGAGCCCGTGCTCACCGAGCCGTCCCCCGAGGAGCGGGCCGAGCTGGCCGACTCGGTGTCGATGGCCCTGCTCGTGGTGCTGGAGACGCTGTCGCCGCTGGAGCGGGCCGTGTTCGTGCTCCACGACGTGTTCGGCTTCACCCATGAGGAGGTCGCCGGGATGCTCGACCGCTCGCCGGCCGCCGTCCGCCAGCTCGCCACCCGTGCCCGGGCCCACGTCCACGCCCGCCGGCCTCGGTACCCATCCGAGCGGTCGGCCCGGGAGCGGACCACCCGGGCGTTCCTCGACGCCTGCCGGTCGGGGTCGGTCGACCGGCTTCTGGCCGTCCTGTCGCCCGACGTGGTCCTGACCACCGACGGGGGCGGCAAGGCCACCGCCGCCGGACGGCCGCTGAGCGGCGCCGAGCGGGTGGCCCGGTTCCTGCTCGGCGCCGTCCGCCAGGCGCCGCTGGATGCGGTCGCCACTGTCGAGGACGTGAACGGCGGCCCCGGGCTGGTGGTGCGGTCGGGCGGCTCTCCGGTCCTCGTCGGGGTGGTCGAGCTGGAGGGCGACCGCGTGCGCGAGATCCGGTTCGTGCGAAACCCGGACAAGCTGGGCCTGCGCCGCCTCCCCGTCGGCTGACCCCTTCGCCGCTGTGGCCCGTCCGCCGCTGTGGCCCGGCGGTCGGTCAGTCGGTCGGTCGGTTCTCGGCCCACCAGGCGTCGAGGCGCCGGCGGGCCTCCTCCTCGCCCAAGGGGCCTTCGTCGAGGCGGATCTCCAGCAGGTGGGCGTAGGCCCGGCCGACCAACGGGCCGGGGCCGATGCCGAGGTGCTCCATGATCTGGTGGCCGTCGAGCTCCGGCCGGATGCGGTGGAGCTCCTCCTGGGCCTCAAGCTCGGCGATGCGGGCCTCGAGCTGGTCCATGCGCCGGGCCAGCTCCCGAGCCTTGGCCTGGTTACGGGTGGTGCAATCGCACCGGGTCAGCTCGTTGAGCTTGTCCAGGAGGGGACCGGCGTCGCGGGCGTAGCGGCGCACGGCGCTGTCGGTCCACCCGGTCCCGAAGCCGTGGAACCGCAGGTGGAGCTCCACCAGTCGGCGCACCTGGGCGATCTCCTCGGTCGGGTAGTGCAGGGCCCGCATGCGCTCCTCGGCCATGCGGGCGCCGACGACCTCGTGGTGGTGGAACGTCACCCCGCCGGGGCCGAACGAGCGGGTCTTGGGCTTGCCGATGTCGTGGAGGAGGGCGGCCAGCCGCAGGACCTTGTCGGGGCGCGTCTTGTCGACCACCGCGATGGTGTGGGCCAGCACGTCCTTGTGGTGATGGACGGGGTCCATCTCGAGCGCCAGGGCCGGCAGCTCGGGCAGGAACTCCTCGGCCAGCTTGGTGTGGACGAGGAACCACAGGCCCTGCCCGGGCGTCTCCACCACCAGCAGCTTGTCGAGCTCGTCACGTATCCGTTCCACGGAGACGATCTCCATGCGCCCTCGCAACGACTTGACCGCGTCCACCAGGTCGGGGTCGGGGACGAGGCCGTACCCGGCCAGGAAGCGGGCGGCCCGCAGCATCCGGAGGGGGTCGTCGGTGAAGGACTCCTGCGGGCCGAGAGGGGTGCGCAGCCGGGTGGAGGCCAGGTCGGACACCCCACCGAACGGGTCGATGAGCTCGGCGTCGGGCAGGGCGAGGGCCATGGCGTTGACGGTGAAGTCGCGCCGGGACAGATCCGCCTCGACCGCGTCGGCGAAGGCCACCTCCGGCTTGCGGGAGTCCGGGGAGTAGGCCTCGGCCCGATGGGTGGTGATCTCGTACGCACGCCCGTCCTTGCGGGCGCCGATGGTGCCGAACCGCCGGCCCTGGTCCCAGATGGCATCCGCCCAACCGGCGAGGACGCCCTCGATCTGGTCGGGACGGGCGTCGGTGGTGAAGTCCAGGTCGCGGGTGTCGATGGACCGCCCGAGGATGGCGTCGCGGACGCTCCCCCCGACCAGGTACAGGCGGTGGCCGGCCGCGGTGAACCGCTCGGCCAGTGAAGCCGTCTCGTCGAGGAGGGGCCGGAGCCGCTCGGGGACCACGGTCCGAGGCTACCGGCGGGGCACCCGCACCGTTCTCGGCGCGCTCGTCGGTGCAGGGGCCGGGTCAGCGCGCCAAGAAGGAGGGGGAGGGCCCCCCGGAGGTCGGCGGCTCGGGGCGGGTCGGAGCGGTGGGCGTCGTAGCCGCCCTCGAGGACGGCCGCGCAGCGACCGGGCCGGACCAGCCCGGCGGCTCGGGCCGCGAGCACGGCGTAGTCGCCGGCCGGCAGGCCCAGGTCGGTGAGCGGGTCGGAGCGGTGGGCGTCGTACCCGGCCGAGATCAGCACCCAGGGTGCCGTGCCGTGGTGGGCGTCCCAGTCGACGATCACGACCCGATGGCCGCGCTCGGCCAGGGCCGCGGTGGCCACGGCCACGGAGTTGACCAGACAGAACCCCATGGCCCGGGAGGCGATGGCGTGGTGGCCGGGCGGGCGGGCGGCGCAGAACGCGGCGGTGGCCTCTCCCCGCTCGAGGCGCTCGACCGCGTCCAGCGCGGCGCCGGCGGCCAGGGCGGCAGCCTCGTACGAGCGCAGACCGGCGGCTGTGTCGGCGTCGAGCATGCCGCCGCCCCGGGGCGCAGAACCGGTCCAGGGCGTCGAGGTAGCCGGGGTCGTGGGCCGCAGCCAGCTCCTGCGGCGTGGCCGGGCCGGGCTCGACCTCGACCACGTCGGCGGCGACGGGGCTGGCGCGGATGCCCGACAGGACGGCGTCGAGACGCTCCGGGCGCTCGGGGTGGGCTGGGCCGAACTCGTGCTGGGCGAACACGGGCGACGTCTCCAGCAGTACCGCCACCCCGCCACCGTACGCGTAGAGGGCGACCGGTAACCTGAGCGCGGCGATGACAGTGGCCACGGACGTCCTCACGTGGGGCCGGGAGCGGGCCCGGGCCGGGCCGTGGAGGGGCGACGTCCGGATCGCCTACCTGGCCCCGCTCCCTGTGGGCGGAGGACCCGTGCCGTTGCCGTCACCGGAGTTCCTCCGTCGATGCCTCGACACCCTGGCCGCCCGCGGCTACACCGCCGTGCTCACCTCCGCCCTGGCGCCGGCCGAGGCCCGGTCATTCTTCGCCGTCGGGTTCACCGAGCACGAGCGGCTGCGGCTCCTCTCGCACGACCTCCGCCACCTGCCGCCGCCGCCGCCGGCCGGCCTCCGGCGGGGCCGCGCCGCCGACTGGCCCCGCGTCCTGGAGGTGGATGCGTCGGCGTTCGACCGGTTCTGGCGGCTGGACCGGGACGGGCTCGACGAAGCCCTGGGCGCCACCCCCACGACGCGCTTCCGGGTGGCCACCGCCGCGTCCGGTGGCGTGGTCGGCTACGCCGTCTGCGGCCGAGCGGGTGCCGAGGGGTACGTGCAACGCCTGGCCGTGCGGTCGTCGCACCGGCGGACGGGGCTGGGGTCCGCCCTCGTGGTCGACGGCCTGCGCTGGATGCGGCGGTGGAAGGTCCGCCGGGCCGTGGTCAACACCCAGCTCGACAACGACGCCGCCCTGGCCCTGTACGTGCGCCTCGGCTTCGTCCCCGAGCCGTCCGACCTCACCGTCCTCTACGCGGACCTGGGCCGGTGAGGCTCGCCGCCGCCGCCGCACTGGTGGCGGCCGTGCTCGCCCCTGTGGCGCCGGCCGTCGCCCAGGCCCCCGGCGGGCGGTTGGTGTTCCTGGGCCAGACGCCGTGGGTCGGGTCGGGCGGCGAGTTCACCGTGCGGTTCCGGATCGACCGCCCCACGAACCCGGCCAACCTGGAGGTCCACGTCAACGTCTACCCGGCGGTGGCCACCCGCTCGGAGTTCAACGAGACCGTGCGCGACCGACTCCAGTCGACCCCCCTGCCGGGCATGGCCCCCGTCCCGGTCGCCTCGCTGGGGCCGGGCGTCAACGGCGAACTCGCCACCACCGTGCGCATCCAGACCCCACGCGAGCCCGGCCGGGCCGTGTCGCTGCCGAACCGCGACGGGGTCCACCCGGTGCGGGTCGAGCTGCGGGGGCGGGGTGCGGGCCCGGTGGTCGACCGCTTCGTGACCCATCTGGTGCACCTCCCGGAGGCTCACCCTGGCCCGAAGCTGGGGCTCAACCTCATCGTGCCGGTGCACGCCCCGCCCGCCCTCCAGGCCGACGGTGACCGGGAACTGCAGGACCTCGAACGGCTGGCCGGGCTGGCCCCCGCCCTGGAGGCGGTGCGGTCCACCCCGTTCGCCCTGAGCCCGACGCCCGAGACCGTCGCCGCCCTGGTGTCGAGCACCGATCCGCGCGCCGGCGCCGCCCTCAACGCCCTGCGCCAGGTCGCCACCGACCGTCCCGTGCACAGCGCCACGTACGTGCCCACCAGCATGTCGGCCCTCCTCGGCGGCGGGCTCGACGGCGAGATCGCCGGGCAGCTGACCCGGGGGTCGGCCACCCTGAGCGAGGTGCTGCGGGTCCGCCCCGACGCCCAGACGTGGCTGGCCCAGGAACCGCTGGACGCGGCGTCGCTGACCATGCTCGTGGCCCGGGGGTTCGACCGCATGGTGGTCGCCCAGGACGAGCTGGTGGACCTGCCCGACGAACTGTTGACGCTCACCCGCCCGTTCGTGCTCGACGCCCGGCCGACGCCGGTCCCGGCGGCAGTGGCCGACGCCGGCCTGGCCGCCCACTTCGACAACCGGGGCAACCAGGCCCTCCAGGCCGCCCACCTGCTGGCCGACCTGGCCGTCCTCTATCTGGACGAGCCCCCGCTACGGCGGGCCATGGTCGCCCTCCCGGAGCGCACGTGGCGGCCGGACCGTACCTTCCTCGACGCGGTGACGGCCGGACTGGCGGCCAACCCGGTGGTCGAGGCGGTGTCGCTCGACACCATCTTCTCCACCGTCCCCCCGGCCCGGACCCAGCTCGGCAACAACCCGCTGGTCCGCCGCCTGGCCGTCCGCCCTCCGGGCGACGTGAGTCAGGTGGTGGGCGAGCTCCGGTCGCTGCGCCAGCGCCTCGACTCGCTCGGATCGGTGCTCGGGCCCGGGAACTCGGTGTCCGGTCGGCTCGACGAGCGGCTGCTGGTGGCCGAGTCGACCGACCTGGCCGGTGCCCGCCAACGTGAGGCCTATCTCTCGGGCGTGCGGTCGGCCATCCAGGACGAGCTGGACGAGATCCAGATGCCTACCAACCGGTCGATCACCTTGACCGCCCGCCGGGCCCAGATACCGGTCACCTTCCAGAACCGCACCGGCCACCCGGTGAAGGTGGTGGTGCGGATGCAGAGCGACAAGCTCGACTTCCCGGCCGGCACCGAGCAGGTGCTGGAGCTCACCCGGCTGAACACGACGGAGCGGTTCCCGGTGGTGACCCGGACGTCGGGCGCCTTCCCGATCCGCATCACCCTGGAGTCGCCCGACGGCAAGCTGGAGGTGGGCCGGGCCCGGCTCACCGTGCGTTCCACCGCGGCGTCGAGCGTCAGCCTGGGCGTCTCCCTCGGAGCGGCGCTGTTCCTGGCCCTGTGGTGGGGACGCCACGCAGTGCGTGGCCGGCGGGCGCGGCGGCTGGTCCCGGCATGATGGGCGCCACGGCGACGATGTCCGACCACAAGAAGGGGTGCTGAATGACCGTGCGCGTGGTGACCGACAGCAGCTGCGACCTGCCCGCCGACGTGGTCGACGAGCACGGCATCGAGGTGGTGCCCCTGACGATCCGGTTCGGCGCCGAGGAGTTCGTCGACCGCGTCGACCTGACCCCCGCCCAGTTCTGGGCCCGGTGCGCATCGTCACCGGCCCTGCCGGAGACCGCGGCTCCGGCGCCGGGCGCCTTCGAGCAGGCCTTCCGGCGGGCGGCGGCCGCGGGCGCCGACGCGGTGGTCTGCATCAATCTGGCGTCCAAGCTGTCGGCCACCAGCCAGTCAGCCCAGACCGCAGCCCAGGCCGTGGCCGAAGACATCCCGGTGACGGTGGTCGACTCGAGGACCGTCACCCTGGGCCTGGGCATGATCGTGGTGGAGGCCGCCCGACGGGCCGCCGGCGAGGCGTCCCTCGAGGAGGTGGCGGCGGTGGCCGACGATCTGGCCGGGCGCACGCGGGTGCACGGCGCCCTCGACACCCTCGAGTACCTCAAGCGGGGCGGGCGCATCGGTGCCGCTCAGGCCCTTCTGGGCTCCATCCTGTCCATCAAGCCCATCATCGAGGTGCGCGACGGTGCGGTGGAGCCCGGCCCGAAGCAGCGCACGCGCTCCAAGGCCCTCTCCTATCTGGCCTCGCGCGTGGCCTCGGAGCCGGCCGTGGAGAACCTGGCCGTGCTCCACGGCGACGCCCCCGACCTCGACACCTTCCTCGGCCTGCTCGCTCCCCACTTCCCCACTGACCGCGTCATCATCGGCGACCTGGGCGCGGTGGTCGGCACCCACGCCGGGCCCCGCACCATCGGCGTCGCCTACCAGGTGCCCGGGTAGTGCCGCGTCCACCGGCGGGCATCGCCCGTGTCTGACCTCTCCCGCGCCATCCACGCCGGTCGCACGCTGGGGGGCCGCTACACGCTGCGCCGTCTCATCGACAAGGGCGGGATGGCCGAGGTCTGGGAGGGCGAGGACTCGGTCCTCGGTCGAGCGGTGGCCATCAAGGTCCTGTACCCGCACCTGGCCCACGACGCCTCGTTCTCGGAGCGGTTCCGCCTGGAGGCCATCGCCGCCGCCCGCCTGGCCCATCCCAACGTGGTGGCCACCTACGACACGGGCATCGACGACGGGCTGGCCTTCATCGTCATGGAGCTGGTGGACGGGCACACCCTGCGGGAGGAGCTGGCCGACGGCCCCCTGTCCCCCACCCTGGCCCGCGGCATCGCCGCCCAGGTGGCCGACGCCCTCGACTACGCCCACGGGGCCGGCATCGTCCACCGCGACATCAAGCCGGCCAACATCCTGCTGTGCCCCGACGGCCGGGCCAAGGTGGCCGACTTCGGCATCGCCAAGGCGGCTCTGGGCGACGGCGAACCGGCCAGGGACCTGACCGGGACGGGCGCCATCATCGGCACGGCCAAGTACCTGTCACCCGAGCAGGTCGACGGCCGAATGCTCGACGGCCGCTCCGATGTGTACGCCCTCGGCGTCGTCCTCTACGAGATGCTGTGCGGTCGGCCCCCCTTCACCGGCGACACCGACATGGCCATCGGCATCCAGCACCTGTCGGCCCGGCCGGCCAGCCCGCGGTCCATCCGGCCCGGGATCCCGCTGACGCTGGAGGCGGTGGCCATGAGGGCGCTGGAGAAGTCGCCCGCCGACCGCTACCAGTCGGCCTCCGCGATGCACGCGGCCCTGGTGGGGACCGACGTCGGCGGGGACCTCGCCGCCCCGGACGCCGCTGGCCCCGGCCCGGACGCCACCCGCACGGGCCCGAGCGGCCCTTGGAGCGGGGGGCCGGGCCCGAGC
>JALYGL010000258.1 GCA_030777125.1 Actinomycetota bacterium | reverse complement strand
TGGGAGCGACAGCGGTGGTGGTGGGAGCGACAGCGGTGGTGGTGGGAGCGACAGCGGTGGTGGTGGGCCCGGCGGCGGTGGTCGTCGGGCCGGGGGTCGTGCTCGAGGTGGTGGTGGGAGCGACAGCGCACACCGGCACGGTGATGGTGTTCGAGTCCAACGTCACCGCGCCGTTCCGGGCCAGCAGCCGACCCTGGATGACCGCATTCGTCTCCGCAGTGATCGAGGTCAACGCAAGAATGGTCCCGACGAAGGTGGATCCCACGCCGAGGGTCGCAGAGCTTCCGACCTGCCAAAAGACGTTGCAGGCTTGGGCGCCGCCCTCGAGCCTGATTGTGCTGCCCGCTGCGGTGATGAGCGTTGACCCGGCCTGGAAGATGAAGACGTCGTCCGCGTCGCCCCTCAGGATCAGCTCCCCGGTGATGACGAAGGTGCCTGCGCAATACACCCCCGGCCCGAGTACCTGCCCACCGCCGAGTGCGCTTGGCAGAGGTGTGCACGGCGTGCGACCGGCGGCGTCGAGGTACGCGGTGGTGAGGTCGGCCTGGGCCTGGGCTGCGACGGCGTTGGCGGCGTGGATCGTCCCGTTCGTCACGATGCCGGGCGGGAATCCGGTTACCGCGGTCCCTGGGCTGACCCCGACGTTACCGCTGATGGTGGTCGGTCCGGTGTTGGTGACGGTCGTCCCCGCCAGGACGGCGAAGCTCTCCGCCGTGCCCAGACCGACGGGTTGGGCGCCCGCCGGGCCCCCGAACACGGCCAAGGCGATCGATACAAGGGTGGCCAGCGCCACGACGGCGGCTGAACGCCTGCGCGCCTGAACAGTCCTCGCCCCGCGCCAGCACCCGACCCGGTCCATTCGCCCAACCCGCCTTCCGACTGGCCCGCGTCTCGAGCCCCGCACTGATTGATCAACCATTGCACACTTTTGGACTGGGCGTTCAACATCCGAGCCGCCCGGCGCTTTTCCGGTAGTCAGCATGGACGCATGTGAGTGGGCGTGGCCTTCCCATATGGGCAATCCAAAGCGGCGCACGGGTGCAGGTTCCAGCTGGGTGCCCGGCGCAATGGTGCTCGGGAACGCTCCTGCCCTGCTGGGAGGCGCCGGTCAAACGCCTCGACACACCCGATGCGGCCGCGATGCAGGGTGAATCGTCCGGACTGCCGGGTCCAGATGGTGAAACCGTACAGCGTGTTCACGAAGCGTATTGGGCCCTTCGCACCGTCGAATTCCGTGCAACGGATACCGTGCAGGCGCGCCGGTCACCGGCTCATCGCTGGCCCCGGACCGCAGCGTCTCAGCCGTGCCCGCCCGCCATCAGATATGGGCCAGCCCGACCGTTAACGCGAAATCACCCGGCGCTCGGCCGTCGGAGGGTGCTGATCTCCGGTCGCGGCATGACGTCGTTTTCGGGGCCTGGGTCTCAGCAAAGCGAAGCCGGCGTCACGTCGAGACTGGAGAGCAGCTCGCGGACGCGACGCCCGATCTCGTCGCGCACGGGCCGCACGTCCTCCACGCTCTTGCCGGCGGGGTCGTCCAGCGTCCAGTCCTCGTAGCGCTTTCCCGGGAACAGGGGGCATGCGTCTCCACAGCCCATGGTCACGACCACGTCGGCAGCCCGCACGATCTCGTCGGTCCACGGCTTCGGGAACTCCTGCGAGATGTCGATGCCGACCTCGGCCATGGCCGCCACTGCTGCGGGGTTGACGTCGGCTCCGGGTTCCGAGCCCCCCGACCAGGCAACGGCCTGCTCGCCGGCCAGGTAGTTGAACCAGCCCAAGGCCATCTGCGAGCGCCCGGCGTTGTGGACGCAGAGGAACAGCACCACGGGAGCGCCATCGGCGGCCGTGCCCTCGACCCGGCCCAGGGCCTTGAGGCGCTGGCGGGCGAAGCGCTCGGCCATCAGCGGGAGGAAGGTCATCACCGTCGCCTTGCCCGCGAACTGGTCGTAACTGGTGCGGAGGAACAGCTCGATCGTCTCGGCCCCGAACATCCCCTCGAACTCCCGGGCCAGACGCGCCGCCGCGGTTCTCAGCATGGGCCGGTGCTCGAGGGGGACGGCACTGACATCGGACATGGAGGGCTCCTTCGGCTCGATGACAGGGCTGGGTGCCGTGCGCGGTCAGCCACCCGGCGCTCGACCCGATGGTGTCGACAGAACGGTGTCGTCCACGCCCGCAGGATCGCCGCCGTCGCCCCGGTGTGGCAGCACCACGTCTCGGGCGCCGGCGGCCACGGTGGGATAGAGGAGGCGAACGGCTCCGATCGCCAGTGCCCCACCAACCAACTGCGCCACGAGGAACGGGGGCACCGAGCCGGGAGCGATGCCTGCGAAGGTGTCCGAGAGCGTTCGGGCCACGGTCACCGCCGGGTTGGCGAAACTGGTCGAGGAGGTGAAGAAGTAGGCGGCGCCGATGTAGGCGCCCACCGCGAAGGGTGCCGCCGTGGAGCGGCCGGAGCGCACCACGCCGAAGATCACCAGCAGGAGGCCGAAGGTGGCCACCACCTCGCTCGACCACAGTGCCCCGGAGCTCCTGGAGTGCGTCGCCAGCTCCACCACCGGTTGCGAGAACATGACGTTGGCCACAACCGCCCCCACGGCCCCGCCCACGAACTGAGCGGCGATGTAGGCGGCCGCCTCGATGCTGGTCATCCCACCCAGCGCCCGGTTGGCGAGGGTCACCACGGGGTTGAGATGGGCACCCGAGACCGGCCCCACGGCCAGGATGATGGCCACCAGCACGCCGGCCGTGGCGACCGCGCTCTCGAACAGCTGCAGGCCCACGTCGTCGGGCGACAGCCGGGCGGCGGCGATACCGGAGCCGATCACCGCCGCCACCAACATGGCGGTGCCGAGGGCCTCGGCGAGCATGCGCCGGGCGAGGGCAGGAGTCATCGGATGGAAACGCCCATAGACTGGTATCGATGAGCCTGGCGTATCCATTGAGCACTGTCAATAGATGAGGGCCAGCACCACCGACCCCTCCGTAGGGCTTGTCGACGATGAGTGCTGCCCGTCGGTGCTGTCCACCCCGCTGTCGGATGACCGAGCAGGGACCATCGCCCGCGACTTCGCGGTGCTGGCCGACCCCGTCCGGCTCCGGCTTCTGAGCATGCTCGCCTCGGCCCCGACGGGCGAGGCGTGCGTCTGCGAGTTGGTGGAACCATCCGGCCGCTCTCAGCCGACGGTCTCGCACCACCTCAAGGTGCTCGGTGACGCCGGGCTCATCACGGGTCAGAAGCGGGGCCGCTGGGTGTGGTACCGGGTGGTCCCCGAGCGCCTGGCGCAGCTCCGCAGCGTTCTGGCCTGACCCGCTACCGGACCGTGAATCGCCGCGAGACGGCCCGGGCCAGGATGGTCAGGACCAGCACGATCACGATGAGCGTGAGGGCCGCGCCCCACGCCCGGTCCTGGGCGGCGGCGAAGGGGAGCTGGGCGTTGGCGAAGATCTGCGTCGACAGGGCCGTGTTGGTGCCTTCGAACAGCGACGTGTTCACTGCACGGGCTGCGCCGATGGTGAACAGCAGCGGGGCGGTCTCCCCGGCGGCGCGGGCCACCGCCAGCAGGCTCCCGCTGGTGATGCCGGGAAGCGCCGCGGGCAGGACCACGGTGAGTATCACCCGTGACCGGCTCGCGCCCAGGGCGGCGCTGCCCTCGCGGAGGTCGTTCGGCACCAGGCGGAGCATCGACTCCGTCGACCGGATCACGATCGGGAGCATCAGGGCGGCCAGGGCCAGGGCGCCGGCGAACCCGGACTGGCCGAAGCGCAACACCCAGACGGTGTAGACGAACAGGCCCATGACGATCGACGGCACCCCGGCCATCACGTCGCTGAGGAACCGGATCGTCCCCGCCAGGCGGGACCCCTCCCCGTACTCGGTCACGTAGACGGCAGCCAGGATCCCGAGGGGCACCGCCATGGCCGTGGCCGCCAGGGTGATCAGGAGGGTGCCGGCCACCGCCGGGCCCATACCGGGCCCGCGTCGGCGGGAGCTGACCGGGATGTCGGCGGTGAGGAAGTCGAGGTCGACGACCGCAAACCCCTTCCGGGCCACGTAGAACAGCACGAAGCCGAGGGGTACGGCGGCCACCACCACGGACAGGTAGACGAGGAGGGTGGCGATGCGGTTCCGGACCAGCCGGCCGCGGGCGACGTTCCGGGTGCTCAGGTCGAGCACCGGGGTGGGCCGGGCGGCGGTGGTGGTGGTCACGCCTTCCCCCACCCCGACGCCATGGGGGCCCGACCCACCACTCCCCGGGCCACGACGTTCACCACGATCGTCATCGCGAACAGGACGACGCCCAGGCCGATGAGCGCCGACCGGTGCAGGCCCCCGGCCTCTCCGAACTGGTTGGCGATCACCGCGGCCAGGGCGTCGCCGGAACCGAACAGACGGGCCGTGAGCTGGGGGCTGGACCCGATGACGAGTGCAGCGGCGATGGTCTCGCCCATGGCCCGGCCCAGCCCGAGCATGACCGCGCCGATGACGCCGCTGCGGCTGTGGGGGAAGACGGCGCCACGGATCATCTCCCACCGCGTCGCGCTGAGAGCGTACGCAGCTTCCTTCTGCGCGGCAGGGACGGTGTCGAACACCTCCCGGGTGATGGACGTGACGATGGGCGTGATCATGAGGGCCAGGATCAGCCCGGCGGTGAACAGGCTCTTCCCGTTGACCGGCGGCCCGAACAGGGTGCCCAGGACGGGGACCCCGTCCACCGCCCGGGCCACCCGCTCGTAGAGCCCGACGATCGACGGGCCCAGCACGAGCAGTCCCCACAGCCCGAACACCACCGACGGGACGGCGGCGAGGAGGTCTATCAGGTAGATCACCGGCCGGCGGAGCCGCCGTGGGGCCAGCTCCGAAAGGAACAGCGCGATGCCCATACTGACGGGCACGGCGAACACCAGGGCGATCAGCGAGATGAGCAGGGTGCCGCCGACGAACGCCAGGGCCCCGAAGACTTCGAGGTTGGGCGCCCACCGGGACGAGGTGATGAAGCCGATGCCCTCCTCTCGGAACGCGGGCAGGGCCTTCTGGCCCATGGCGCCGGCGATCAGGGCGAGCACGGCGAGCACGGACAGGCCGCTGACGAGGGTGGCCACGCCGAAGAGGCGGTCGCCGAACCGCGGCCGCCTCCCGACCAGCCCGGCACCGGCGCCGGGGGACCCGGTCGGGCCGTCCTGGAGCTCTAGGGCCATCGGGTCAGGCGCCGGAGAGGCTCACGCCGGGACACTGATCTTGGCCACCTGGGCCAGCGCCCGGTCCCGCAGGCTGTCCGGAAGCCTGGCGTAGTCGACCTCCGGGGCGATGTCCTGGCCGTCGGTCAGCAGGAAGGTGAGGAACGACTTGAGCGCCTCACCCTTGGCCTTGTCCGTCTGGGTCCGGTACACGAGGATCCACGTCGGCGCGGCAATCGGGTAGGAGGCGTCGCCGGCCGCGTCGAGCGGGTCGTAGCTGAGGTCGTCGGCCACGGTGATCCCGGCCAGGGCGGCGGAGGTGGCATCCAGGGTCGGCTTCACCGGCTTGCCCGCCTTGTTCTTCAGGGTGGCCAGCTGGAGCCCGCTGGCCCTGGCGTCGGAGAGGTCGACGTAGCCGACGGCACCGGCGGTGCCCTTGACGATCTGGGCCACGCCCTGGTTGCCGTTGCCGGCCTGGGTGTCGGCCGGCCACTCCACCGTCGCCCCCGACTTCAGCGTCCACGTGGTGGGCGCGGCAGTGGCCAGGTACTTGGTGAAGTTCTCGGTGGTCCCGGATCCGTCGGAGCGGTGAGCAACCGTGATCGGGGTGGCCGGGAGCCTCACCCCTGGGTTCAGGGCGGTCAGCGCCGGGTCGTCCCATTGCTTGATCTGGCGTTGGAAGATCCTCGCCGTCGTGTCCGCGTCGAGGACGAGGTCGCGCACGCCGGGGAGGTTGTAGGACACCGTGATGGGGGCCGCCACCGTGGGAACGTACAGGAACTCTCCACCCTTGTACTTGGCGACGTCCTCGGCCTTCACCAGCCCGTCCGATCCGGCGAAGTCGACGACCCCGTCCTGGAGGTTCTGGCGACCGGTGCCCGACCCACCGCCGGCGTAGTTCACCGTGACATCGGGCTGCCGCTCGCCGTACGCGGCGATGACCTCCTCGTAGAAGGGCTTGGGGAACGTGGCTCCTGACCCGTTGAGGGTGGCGTTCAGGCGGGGCTCGTCCTGCGTCCCGCTGCCGCCGGACCCGGCGGTGTCGCCGCCCCCGCAGGCGACGGCTCCCACGGCCAATGCGAGGATCAGCACCAACGGCCTGGTCCGTCGAGTCGTGCGGAACGGCACGGTTCCCCCCTGTGTGGCTTCGATGTCCGCCCGGAGCGTAGAGAGGCCGCCTGTCCGGTGGCTGGCCGCATGGTGAACAGGCAGTGAACGGGAGACGAAACCCGTCCCGCCCGGTGTCACTCCGAGTCGTCGTCGGCGTCGGGGCTGTAGAGGTGCCCCGTCACCATGTACCAGACCCGCTCGGCCACGTTCACCGAGTGATCGGCGATGCGCTCGAAGTAGCGCCCGACCAGCGCCACCTGCACGGCGCGCTGGACGGCGGCCTCGTCGACGGCGGGCACGGAGAAGATGGCCCTGAACAACTCCTTCTGGAGGTCGTCCATCACATCGTCCATGTCGCTGAGGGCCCTGGCCCGGGCCGGATCGCGGTCGGCGAACGCGTCGGTGGCCACCTTGAGCTGACCGGTGGCCTGGTCGCGCATGCGGTCGATCAGCCCACGCACCCGCGGCTCCAGCGGATGCGGGTACAGACGGCGGGCGGCCTTGGCCACGTTGATCATGAGATCACCGGTGCGCTCGAGCTCGTGGACGATCCGTAGGGTGGCCACGAGCGTGCGCAGGTCGATGGCCATGGGTTGCTGACGGGCCAGCATGAGGTAGATCCTCTCCTCCATGGCATGGGCCAGATCGTCCATGACCACGTCGCTGCGGATCACCCGGTCGGCGGTCGCCAGGTCGAACTCCAGCAGTGCGGCGGTGCCGGCCTGGATCGCCTCCGACGCCATGGCGGACAGGCGCACCACGTCGTCGCCCAGCTCCTCCAGCTCCTCGTGGAAGACCTTCCTCGTCTCAGTCACGTCGGCCTCGTCTCAGTCACGTCGGCCTCGTCTCAGTCACGTCGGTCTCGTCTCTGTCACTGCGGTCCCCTCGGTGAGGGTGACATCGGTGCGGGGGGCCTTCTCGTAGCGGTACCCGAGGCCTCGGATGGTCGTGATGCGCTTCGGCTGTGATGGGTCGTCCTCGATCCGGGACCGCAGGCGCTTGATGTGCACGTCGAGGGTCTTGGTGTCCCCCACGTAGTCAGCGCCCCAGATGCGGCCGATCAGTGTGTCCCGGGTGAGGACGCGGCCGGCGTTGGCCAGCAGCAGCTCCAGCAGCTCGAACTCACGGAGCGGCAGGGGCACCTCGGTGCCGCGCACCACCACCTCGTGCCGCTCCGGGTCGAGGCGGACGTCACCCACCTCGATGGCGTCCTCGGACGAGTGTCCGTCGTCGCCACCCCCGCCCGTTCGGCGCAGGACGGCCCGCATCCGAGCCACCAACTCCCGCAGCCGGTAGGGCTTCGTCACGTAGTCGTCGGCTCCCACCTCCAGGCCCACCACCGCGTCGACCTCCGAGTCGCGGGCCGTGACCATGATGATGGGGACCGAGGAGCGCGACCGGATCTGGCGGCAGACGTCGAGCCCCGAGACCTTGGGCAGCATGAGATCGAGCAGTACGACGTCCGGCCGCACCTCGTCGATGATGCCCAGCGCCTCGGCGCCGTCGCGGGCAACGTCGACTCGGAACCCCTCCCGGCTCAACCCCAGGGTGAGGGCCTCGACGAACGACTCCTCGTCCTCGACCAGCAGGACCCGGGTCTGGGGGATGGCGGTCACGGCGCAGCCGGGAGTTGGAGCGTGAAGGTCGACCCCTCGCCCTCCCGGGACTCGACCAGCACCTCACCGCCGTGGTTGCTGGCCACGTGCCGGACGATGGCCAGCCCCAATCCGGTGCCGCCCGTCTCCCGGCTCCGGGCCCGGTCCACCCGGTAGAACCGCTCGAAGATCCGCTCGAGGTCGCGTGCGGGGATTCCGATCCCCTCGTCGCGCACCGTCACCTCAACCCATCCGTCGACTGCCTTGGCTCCGACCTCCACCCGCGAACCAGCATCCGAGTACTTGACCGCGTTGTCGAGCAGATTCCCCACGGCCGAGACGAGCTGCCCCCGGTCACCGAGCACCCGGAGGAGACCACCGCTGTCCGACACCGCCACGGTCACCCCTTGTCCTTCGGCGACCTGACGAATCCCCTCGGCGGCTTCCGCCAGCACGGCCGCGATGTTCACCGGCCCGGCCGTCATGGAGCCCTCGACTTCGATCCGGGACAGGTCGAGGAGGTCCTCGATGAGGCGGGCGGCCCGCTCCGTCTCGGCGCTGATGCGCGCCGCCAGCCGGCGAACCGCGGCCGGGTCCTCCTCCTCGGAGAGCGTCTCGGCCAGGATGCCGAGGGCGCCGATCGGAGTTCGCAGCTCGTGGCTGACGTTGGCGACGAAGTCGCGCCGGACGGCCTCCAGCCGGCGGCGCTCGGAGACGTCGTCGATGACGGCGACGGTGCCCACCCGTTCGCCGGCGTGCTGCAGAGGTGCGGCGGTGATCACGAGCGTCCGGGGAGGCGGCCCGAGCAGCTCGAGGGTCCGGGTGGCGGTGCCCCCCCGGCGGGCCCGCTCCAGCAGGTCGTCGACGGCCCGGGAGACGAGCGACGCCGCCTGCCTGGCCGTCTGCAGTTCGAGGGTCTGGCGGTTGCGCAACACGACCCGGCCCGATTCGTCGCACACGACCACCGCCGGGGCCAGGGCGTCCAGCGCCCGCTGGAGCCGCACCTCCGCCGCCGCCGCCTGCCGGGCCCGCTCCTCGGCGGCCCGCACGGCCCGGTCCCCGTCACCGCCCCGCCGCGGCGTCACCGCTCCGCGCACCGCGCCCCGTCCCGGCGTCAGCCGAACCGTCCGGTGACGTAACTCTCCGTCCTCGGGTCGCCGGGGC
>JALYGL010000257.1 GCA_030777125.1 Actinomycetota bacterium | reverse complement strand
GGTTGTTGCGGGCCCGGTCGTAGCGGGTGGTCGTCCGGGGATCGGCGTGGCGGGCGGCGATCTGGACGTCTCGCAGCGGTACCCCGGCGTCGAGGGCGGCGGTGATGTAGCTGTGCCTCAGTGAGTGCGGGGAGATGTGCTTGGCCACGCCCGCCCGCTTGGCCAGGCGAGCGACGATGCGGGTCGCGGCCTGGCGGTTCAGCCGCTCTCCGGAGCGGCCGAGTAGGAGCGGCCCGCTGGTGCGCTCAGCGGCGGCCAGGTCGACTGCCCGAGCCACTCGAGGTGGAAGCGGGATGACGGCGAGCTTCGAGCCCTTGCCGAGCACGGTGACGGTGCGGTGACCCCTTCGATGCCCAGGTGCTCGACGTTGATGTTGAGGGCCTCCGAGATGCGTAGGCCAAGCAGGCCGAGCAAACAGGCCAGCGCTTGGTCGACGACGCTGCCGGCCGTGCCTTGGGCGATGAACGCTCCCAACTCCATGCGGTCGAGGCCGAGGGTGGTCGACTCAGTGTCGATCTTGAGCCGGCGGACGTACTCGGCCGGTGAGGCGTCGATGGCGCCGTCGATCACTGCGAAGCGGTAGAAGCCGGCCACGGTCGAGAGGCGGCGGCCGATGGTGGACCGGGCCAGTCCCCGCTCTTCCATGGTCCGGGCGTACAGCTCGATGTGGCCGCGCCTGGCGGCGAACACCTCGAGGTTGTGCTGGGCGCACCAGGCGAAGTACTGGCGTAAGTCGGTGGCGTAGCTCGTGCGCGTGGCGCCGGAATAGCGGGCGAGGAAACCGGCGATGGCCAGCCGGGCCTCGTCGAACAGCGGGGCGGCCGGTCTGACGATCGTCGTTGTTTCGGTAGGCATGGGGCTCCTCCAGTCTCGTGGGAGTTCTCCATTGCGCCACCGTCAACGCGGTTCTGCTCCTGCCCGGTTGAGCCCGTCCCGATCCGGCACCGTCCATCTGATCCAGCGGCCTCGACCGGTATCAGTGGCCCTTGCCGATACCGCTCAGTTGCCCAGCTAGGCGACCAAGCAAGTCCGGCACGTACCGCTCAACGCCTCACAGGAACCGAGGCGCGCTAGACCGGCTCCGGCTCGGGCTCACTGGGGGGCGAACGGGGGTCCTAAGCTAAGAGGTTCCTCGATGGGCGTCGTTGGATCGCGTGGGAGGAGGGGTTCCGGCTCGAGCGGTGGCACTGGCACTGGGCCGTCGATCGACGGGCTGGGCTCTGCCGGAGGCGCCGGCTCACCGGGGAAGGGGTTCCCGGGGAATGGGTCGGGAGGGAGTTCGGAGGCTGCGGTTGGCGCCATGGCTTCCTCCTTGTCGCTTGTCCTGCCCCTACCCAAACACAGCAAGTCTCCTGCCTCTCGGCCGTCCCGCCCATGCATCATCTCCCTCGGCCATTCGGCGCCCGCACCATTGACAACCTGGCAGGCGATCCCCTGAGAAACGCCAGGGACGGAGCCTCGGGCGGCGCGTCGAGAATCGAGCAGGGAGAGCCGGGGCGGCTGAGGTTGCCCGAGCACCCCGGATCATCGGTAACGAGTTCGGCTGTGGTTACCGGCCGGACGAGCGTGATCGGCGACCGGGAAGCATCGGCACAGGCGGGAAGTTGGTCACAGGTCTTGACTATTTCTCACGGGCAGGACCTACCCAGTCAGGGCAAGGGTCCTCCCGACCACGGGCTTAGCAACGGGCGGTGTCTTCGGCGTGGTCGGCGGCTTCGTCGTCGTCGTGGTGGTCGGGCAACCAGGATCGGTTGGGAGCAGACACGGCTCGTTGATGATCTTGATCGTCGTCGTGGTGGTCGGGCAACCGGGATCGGTTGGGAGGAGACACGGCTCGTTGATGGTGATGATCGTGGTGGTTGTGCTGGGGGGCAGGGTGACAACAGTGCTGCTCGTGCCCTGGCTCGGAAGGTTTTCGCAAGCCACGTTCGGGATGCCATCAGGTGTGGGGCCTATCGGGCCGTCCAGCCCCTCGGGGTCGCCAGGATGGGCGTCGAAGTACGCCTGAGCGTCTTCCTGGAAGGTGAAGTCCGAACAGTTCTTGCCCGTCGGCGTGGAGTGGTTGCCCCAAGCGGGCATCGCCAATCCCACCACGGCGGCGACAGCCAACATGACTATGGCAGGGGGCAACCCCTGCCTCCGACGGAATCGGACACCGACGATTCCCGAACCGCTTGCTCGCTTCACTGCCCCGCCTCCAATACGACCAGTAGCGGGCACGTTGAGGGGTCGATTTGAATCGGTGTAGGCGCACCACCTTCGGCGGTCTGGGCGAGCGCGGACGGAGCGGACAAGGACGGGACGACGAGGAACACCACGCCCACGCTTCGCTTCATCGGGGCGGCTCCCATTTTCCTGACGAGTCGGACGTGTCATGTTGGTCTCCTGAAGTGTTGCTGTCCGGGCGCATCTTGAGAAACCGCCACGGCACGATCATCACCGCATGTTGGGACGGAGTTCGGTGCACGCGACCGGTTCCGCTGCTGGTCCCCCCTGGCCGGCGGTTCCTATCCATCTCATCGTTTCAGCACCCGGTTTCAGGTGACACGCATTTCGATGTCACCCGAAGACCGGGTCTGAAACGATGACTCACGATGGGGGGCGCCTTCGCGAGCGATGACTTCACTCAGGTCTTTGAAGAGATGTTCCTTCCCGCCTTCCGTGTCGCCTACCGGATCCTCGCGAATGTCACCGACGCCGAAGATGCGGCGGCGGAGGCGATGGCACGGGCCCTGCGCAGCTGGGAGCGTGTTCGCGGCTTGCCCTACAGGGACGCCTGGATCATCCGCGTGACCGCGAATGTAGCCATTGACCGCGCTAGGCGTCCGCGACACACCAGTACCGTCCCTGACGAGGGCGATGGGGATCACACCGACGGTGTCGTGCTGCGGGTTGGCGTAGCGAGAGCCCTTGCATCGCTCTCAAAGCGCCAACGCGAGGTTCTCTCCCTTCGATATCTAGCCGACGTGAGCGAGGCCGACGTCGCCTCGTTGCTAGGCATCTCGGTGAATTCCGTGAAGACCCACACCCTTCGAGGCGTAGCTGCGATGCGCCAGAGCCTTGGGCCGGACTGGGAGGGCGAGCTTGCCCTGGACTGACGGCCCCGGCCCCCTCCCTGCGCGTTCGGTGACTGAGCTGCTTGAGCTCGTCGACGCCAAGGCTAAGGCCGGTCGCCGGCGAGCGCAGTGCCGGGTGGTCACTGTGCTCTGTGCCGTTGTCGTCGTCGGACTGGCGAGCGTCATGAGCATCGGCGCTGGTAACGGAGACCGACGGTCCCCGCTCCACCTGGCTGATCCTGCCAGCACTACCACCTCGGCGGTCACGCAGCCCTCCACGACGGCGTCGGCCGCCACGCAGCCGCCCTCCACCCGCACTGCGGCTGCGTCACTGACGCCATTGCCAGGAGCGGGCTGTCGTAACAGCACCAATCCTGAATGCGGCCCGTTCACCTGGGATCCGGCCCCGGACGCAAACCAGCCGCTGACCGTCAACGTCACTTACGCGCCTGCCTCTCCCCGGGCTGGGGAGGAGGTGACGTTCACCGTCGTCGTGGAGGATCCCGATGCCCGGGTGATGCGGAACTTAAACACTCGGCGCGACTACGGCGATGGCGTCGTCGATGAAGCGCCACCGTCCCCTGCCTCTTGCGGACAGGCATTCGGACCATGGACGCCGCCCGACAAGATGCCCGATCGATTCGTGACAACGTTCCGGCACGTCTACAAGCGGGCCGGCACCTACACCGCTTCCTATAGTTTTGAGTCGACGAGCGGGTGCGTCGGCGGTGACCCTTACGGTAGCGGAGCGACCGGTTCAGTAACCGTCAACGTGGCACCTTGACCTTGTCGCCGATTGGGAAAGAATCGGTGTACGCGTGGGATGCCAGCATCCGGTGAGAAATGCCGGTTACGTAACGCCAGGGCACAGAGGGGAGCCGATCGGTATCACTCGCTGGCAGCGGATGCGGCCCGGAACCAGAGGTCAGCGGCCCCTGGCGCCGGTACGTCCGGTCGGACGGCGGTGTGACGGGTTGGGCCGACCACGGGTGGGAGCGGCGGCGGCCAGCGGTACCGCGGGTGGCGCCGGGAAGACCGGGTCGGCGAACGGCCCGGTGAGAGCCACGGTCCGGGGGTCCCCAGGCATCACCCGAGCCGACGTCGGGCGGATGCCGGCCTGGCGGATCATGGCGGCCACGTCACGAGCCTGATCGGGCAGGATCACCGTGACCACCGCCCCGGTGGCTCCGGCTCGGGCCGTGCGCCCGGAACGGTGCAGGTACGCCTTGTGCTCTGTCGGCGGGTCGACGTGGACGACGAGGGCGATGTCGTCGACATGGATCCCCCGTGCCGCGATGTCGGTGGCCACGAGGACGCGCGCCGTTCCTCCGGTGAAGGCGGCGAGATTGCGGTCGCGCTGGGCCTGGGAGAGGTTGCCGTGAAGGTCGACGGCCGGGATGCCCTTGCTGCTCAGGTCCTTGGCCAGCTTCTTGGCCCCGTGCTTCGTCCGCATGAACAGCAGCGTCCGGTCCCTGCCCGAGGCGAGCTCCCGCACCACGGCCGCCTTGTCACCGGCGGCGACCGAGAAGGTGTGGTGTTCGAGCGTCGACGGGGTGGCGTCGGCGGAGTCGACGGAGTGGGTCACGGGGTTGTTCAGGTAGCGCCGGACCAGGGCGTCGACGGCCCGGTCGAGAGTGGCCGAGAAGAGCAGGCGCTGGCCGCCCGCCGGCATCCGGTCCAGCAGGCGCTTGACGGCCGGCAGGAAGCCCAGGTCGGCGAGGTGGTCGGCCTCGTCGAGGACACACACCTCCACCGAGTCGAGCCGGCAGTGACCCTGCTCGATCAGGTCCTCCAGCCGGCCGGGGCACGCGACGAGGACGTCGATCCCCCTGCGCAGGGCAGCTACCTGCGGGCCCTGGCTCACCCCGCCGTGGACGACGGCCACCCGCTGGCCCATGGCCCGGGCGATGGGGGTCATGGTCGCGGCCACCTGGGCAGCCAGCTCGCGAGTGGGCACCAGGACGAGGGACCGGGGCGACTTGAGCCGCGGGCCGTATGTCGACCGGTCCAGGGCGACCACCACGGCCACTGCGAAGGCGACGGTCTTGCCACTGCCGGTGCGGCCCCGGCCGAGCACGTCGCGCCCGGCGAGGGAGCTGGGCAGCGTCGCCGCCTGGATGGGGAACGGCGTGGGGCACCCGGCCAGGCCCAGGGCGGTGACGATCGGGCCGGGGACGCCGAGTGCCTCGAAGGTGGTCGGGTCGGGCGTGTCCAGGACCTCCGCCGCGGAGGCGATCGGTGCGGGGGGCGTGGACGACGGCGGCGACGTCTGACGGTGCTGGTTCGGGCGGCGACGGCTGGGGCGCGCCCGGCCAGCGGCGTTGTGGGCGGTGTTGGGCACGGCGGGTTCCTTCTCGGGTCAGCGGTGGCCGTTGATGCTGCGGCCACACGCTCCAAGGAGCGGAAACCTGCGCGCTGTACGCGCATCGCACTCGACCTCAGGGACGCCGAACGGCGGCCTGCGGTCAGACCCTACAGCAGCCGGGGGCTGTGCCCGGTCCAACCAGGGGCAACCCGGCGACCTATGGACGATCCGACCAGCCCTCAAGGAGCCCGCTCCGCCTGCCGATACCTACCCGGAGGAACAGGCGACCTGGGAGGACCGCGTCATGGCGCAGGGACGAGTGAGGGCGTACCGATCACCGGAGGGATTCGGCTTCATCACGCCGAGCCACGACTGCGGCGACGTGTTCGTGCAGGCGCACGACATCGAGAAGGCCGACCACAGTCTCGTGGCCGGAGAGGTGGTGGAGTACGAACCCGAAGTCGGCGTCGACGGCCAACTGAGGGCGGTCCACGTCCACGGTGTGCAATCGGCCTGACGCCAGGCTGGCCGCGTCACCCCCGCGACGGCGAGCGCCGTTTCGACCTCGGAGCCAGGTGGGTAGGGCGCCAAGGACCAGCGGAAGGAGACGCATGACGGACCTCCAGGGCCCCACCGGCCCCGCCGAACCGGACCCGGCGGCCGCGACCGAGACTGAACCGGCGGGCGGGACGGTCGGCCAGTTCTTCGGAGACCTCACCTCCGACCTCGGCGCCCTGATCCGCCGGGAGGTGGAGCTGGCCCTGGCCGAGACGAAGCAGGAGATGCTCCAGGCGGCCAAGGCCGGCGGCATGCTCGGGGGAGGGGCCCTGTCCGGGTACTTCGCCCTCCTCTTCGCCTCCTTGGCCATGGCGTGGTTCTTCGACCGCAGACTCCCCCGATGGTTCGCGTTCGGCCTGGTGGCCGCCATCCACGGTGCGGTCGCCGCCGCCCTGCTGAGCCGGGGTCGGGAGGAGATGCTGGCGGTGGACCCCGTGCCCAGGCAGACGGTGGAGACGCTCAAGGACGACGTCGACGCCATCCGGGGCCTCGGGAGCTGATCGTCCGGGGCGGGATGCCCCACGAGCGATGAGTCCGGGTGATCGGCCACGTCTGATGGTCGATGCCGGCCTGACCACCGAGCCACGCGCCGTCCCGGTCCTCTGACCGAGGAAAATCCAGAGGCGAATCCTCTCGTACTCTGTACGATCGCGCTGGCGCTGGGCTTCATGCCCTAGGAGGTCCGTGTTCGCTCGTCTCGGTTCCTTGTGTTTCCGCCGCCGGCGGCTGGTGGCTGCCCTCTGGTTCGCGGCCCTGGTCGTGCTGGGTTCGGTGCAGGGCGCGGTCGGCACCGCCTTCCAGGACGAGTTCACCCTTCCCGACGTGGAGAGCCGCCAGGGCTTCGACGTCCTGGAGGAGCACTTCGGCGGCCAGGGCACAGGGGTGACGGGCACGATCGTGTTCCGCGCCGACCAGGGCGTGCACGATCCGGCGGTCCGGGCGGCCATGGAGGAGGTCTTCGCCAAGATCGACGGCCGCGACGACGTGACCGTCGGGAGCCCGTACCGGGAGGGCGCCGAGCGCCAGATCGCCAGCGAGGGCCCGGCCGCGGGCAAGATCGCCTATGCCGAGCTGGAGATGCCGCCGAACACCGCCTTCGCCGACACGTTCGCCGTCTCCGAGCAGATCCGAGCCGCGGTCCCGCCCGTCCCCGGCCTCCAGGTGGAGATCGGCGGTGCCGCCTTCGCCGAGTTCGCCGAGCCCAGCTCCGAGGTCCTGGGCCTGGCGTTCGCCATCGTCATCCTCATCCTGGCGTTCGGGTCGGTCATGGCCATGGGCCTGCCCGTCGGCGTGGCTCTGGCCGGCATCGGCGTCGGGGTGGTCCTGATCGGGCTCATCTCCAACCTGCTGACCCTTCCCGACTTCGCCACCGTCCTGGGCATCATGATCGGACTGGGCGTCGGCATCGACTACGCCCTGTTCATCGTCACCCGGTACCGGGAGAACCTGCACAACGGCCACAGCATCGAGCAGTCCGTCTCGATCGCCCTGGACACCGCCGGCCGAGCCGTCGCCTTCGCCGGGACCACGGTGGTCATCTCCCTCCTCGGCATGCTCACCATGCAGGTCAGCTTCGTCGGGGGCTTGGCCGTCGGCGCCGCGACGGTGGTGCTGGTCACCGTCATCGCCTCGCTCACCCTGCTGCCGGCCCTGCTCGGCTTCGTCGGCCAGAAGGTCGAGGTCACCCGGTGGCGGGGCCTCATCGCCGCCGGACTGGTGGCCGTGGCCCTCGTGGGCGTCGGGCTGAAGGTCTCCCCGCTGCTGGTCGGGCTGCCGCTCGCCGCCGTCGTGCTGGCCGCCAGCCTCGTCTTCGCCCCCCTGCGCCGGCAGGTCCCGGCGTTCGGGCAGAAGCCGGTCCGCCAGACGCTGGCCTACCGCTGGAGCCGCTTCATCCAGCACCGGCCGTGGCAGACCGCCATCGCCGGGGCGCTCGCCCTGCTGGTCCTCTCGGTCCCGGTGCTCAGCATGCGCCTCGGGTTCTCCGACGAGGGCAACTACGACCGGAAGACCACTACCCGCAAGGCCTACGACCTGCTGGCGCAGGGGTTCGGCCCCGGCTTCAACGGCACGTTCATCGTCGCCACCGAGCTTCCTCCGGGCACCGACCCCGGGAGGCTGACCCGCGTCACCGAGGCGTTGGCCGCCGACCCCGGCGTGGCCTTCGTGTCACCGGCCGTTCCGAACAACCCGGACTCTCCGGCCGCGGTCCTGTGGCGGATGGCGCCCAAGACGGCACCACAGGACGCGGCCACGACCGCGACGGTGAACCGGCTCCGCGACGAGGTCCTACCGCCGGTGGAGGCCAGCACCGGCGTCGACGTCGCCGTCACCGGTGCGGTACCGGTAGGGGTCGACTTCTCCAACTACCTCGCCGACCGCCTTCCGCTCTTCTTCGCCGTCGTGCTCGGCCTGTCGTTCCTGTTGCTCATGACCGTCTTCCGCTCGGTGCTGGTGCCCTTGAAGGCGGTGCTGATGAACCTGTTGTCCATCGGCGCGGCCTACGGCGTGGCCGTCGCCGTGTTCCAGTGGGGCTGGCTGAGCGCCATCACAGGCGTCGAGCCCGCGCCCATCGAGCCCTTCGTGCCCATGATGCTGTTCGCCATCGTCTTCGGCCTGTCGATGGACTACGAGGTGTTCCTGCTCTCCCGGGTGCGCGAGGAGTGGGTCCGTACCGGCGACAGCCGCACGTCGGTGGCCGACGGCCTGGCCTCGACTGCCCGGGTGATCAGCGCCGCGGCCGCGATCATGGTGTTCCTGTTCGGCAGCTTCCTGCTCGAGTCCGACCGCATCATCAAGCTGTTCGGTCTGGGGCTGGCCGTCGCCGTGCTCCTCGACGCCACCATCATCCGCATGCTCCTCGTGCCGGCCACCATGGAGCTGCTGGGCGACAAGAACTGGTGGATGCCCCGCTGGCTCGGGAGGGCGCTGCCCAAGGTCAACGTCGAGGGCAAGCCCATGGGCACCGAGGGCACGGGCGACCGGGAGCTGGAACCGGTCTAGCCGGCTACAGAACGGACAGCCGGCCGAGGAGCGCGCCGGCGAGCTCGTCCGCTCCCGCTCCGACGCCGCGAGCCACCCCCTCCAGCTCGGCGCGCGGAGCGCCGATCAGCTCGGCGATGCCGGCCGGGTCCCACTCCACCAGCGCCGCGCACTGGAACAGGGCGCCCTCCCGGCGGCGGCGGGAGCTCATCCCCACCACCTTGCGGCCGTCGACGGCCACCTCACCCGGGCCCAGGCCGGCGAAGCAGACGCGGGGCGACCAGGGGCTGCGCCCGAGCGGCCCGTCGTGGACGGTGGCGCCGCCGACACCCACGTCGTCCAGCGCTGAGGCCCACGCCCGGCCCAGCCACAGGAACGCCCGGTTGACGTCCCGGTCCCACAGCCGGTCACCGGTGGGGACGAGGACGTCGACCCACGCCACCGCGCCGGGGCGGAGCAGCACCGCTCCGCCGCCGCTGTGGCGGCGAACGACCTCCACGCCGGCCGCCGCCGCCCGACCGGCATCGTCGGCCGACCACGGCTGGGTGCTGCCCAGGACGAGGGCGGGGCGGTCGACCTCGAACACCGACACCGTGGGCCGGGCGGGCGACGGCCACGACCGCCGGTGGAAGGCGCCGGCGTCGCCGCGGGCGCGCTCGACGGCCCAGCGGCCGGTGGTCAGGCGGACAGGGCGGCGCCGGACTGCAGGTACGGCTCCCACTGCGGGTGCACGCTCCCGACGGCCACGATGACCCAGGTCATCTCCTTGGGGGCGGCCGGGCGCCGGTGCAGGACCAGGCCGGCCTCGTGCACGGACCGGTCCTCCTTGCGGGTGTTGCACGGCCGGCAGGCGGCGACCACGTTCTCCCAGATGTGCTGCCCGCCCCGGCTCCGCGGGACCACGTGGTCGATGTTCTCCGCGGTGGCGCCGCAGTACTGGCAGCGGTTGCCGTCACGGGCGAACACCGCTCGGCGGTTCAGGGCGGCCCGGGCCCGGAACGGCACCTTGACGAAGTAGGTCAGGCGGATCACCGACGGGGCCGCCATGGTGGTGCGCTCCGAGTGCAGCTCACGGTCGGCGGCGTGGAGCACCTCGGCCTTCTCCTTCAGCACCAGGACCACCGCTCGCCGGACGGGGACCACGCAGAGGGGTTCGAAGCTGGCATTGAGGACCAGCGCCTTCGACATCGTCGCCCGGTCCTTCTACCGGCCAGCCCCTGCTGGTGGAACATTCATCGCCCGGCAGGGTAGCGCAGGCGGCGCATCCGACGGCACCAGTCGAGGTAGGCGACCACGTCGTCGGGAGTCGGCGGACGGCCCGGGTCGCCGTACGCCGTCTGCAGCCGGAAACCCAGGTAGGCGGGATCGGGCAGGGGGACGGGCGGCCAGCGTCGCCACCACCCGGTGGGCGCCAGCCGCACGGCCTGGGCCACGGCCACGCCCCACAGCCACGGCCGGACGGCCACCGCCCGGGCGGCCGGGCCCAGCC
>JALYGL010000256.1 GCA_030777125.1 Actinomycetota bacterium | reverse complement strand
GGTACCGCAACCTGCTCAAGCTCTCGTCCGCCGCCTACCTGGAGGGGTACTACTACAAGCCCCGGGTCGACTGGGAGCTGCTCGACCGGTACCGGGAGGGCGTCATCGCCACCACCGGCTGCCTGGGCGGCGTGGTCTGCCAGGCCCTGCTCACCGACGACGTGGCCGGGGCCACCAAGGCGGCCGGCCGGCTGCTCGACATCTTCGGGCCCGACCATCTCTTCGTCGAGCTGCAGGACCACGGCCTGGCCGACCAGGCCCGCACCAACCGGCACCTGGTCGACATCGCCGCCCACCTGGGCGTGCCCCTGCTGGCCACCAACGACAGCCACTACACCCACCGGGAGGACGCGGTCGCCCACGACGCCCTGTTGTGCGTGCAGACCGGCGCCCAGGTCGACGACCCCAAGCGGTTCAAGTTCGAGAGCGACCAGCACTACCTGAAGACGGCGGCGGAGATGCGCCGGCTGTTCGCCGAGCGCCCCGACGCCTGCGACAGCACCCTGGCCGTCGCCGAACGGTCGTCGGTGCAGATCGAGTTCGGCAAGCCCGAGCTGCCCCGGTTCGAGCTCCCGCCGGGGGTGGAGTCGGAGGAGGCGTACCTGCGCCGGCTGACCGCCGAAGGGGCGGCCCGTCGCTACGGCACCCCCGTCCCCGCCGACGTCAACCAGCGGTTGCAGGCGGAGCTGGGCGTGATCTGCGACATGGGGTTGTCGGCGTACTTCCTCATCGTCTGGGACCTCATCCGCCACGCCAGGGAGGCCGGCATCCGCGTCGGGCCGGGCCGGGGGTCGGCCGCCGGCTGCTGCGTGGCCTACTGCCTCGGGATCGTCGACATCGACCCCATCCGCTACGGGCTGCTGTTCGAGCGCTTCCTCAACGCCGGGCGCAAGGAGATGCCCGACATCGACATGGACTTCGACGAGCGCTACCGCGGCGAGATGATCCGCTACGCGGCCGAGCGCTACGGGGCCGACCACGTGGCCCAGATCGTCACCTTCTCCACCATCAAGGCTCGGGCCGCGGTGCGCGCCGCGGCCCGGGTGCTGGGCTACCCCTACGCGGTGGGCGACAAGATCGCCAAGGCCATGCCGCCCCTGGTGATGGGCCGCGACACCCCGCTCCCGGCCTGCCTGGAGAAGACGCCCGGCCACGAGGACGGCTACAAGATGGCGGCCGAGCTGCGCACCCTCTATGAGACCGACCCGGACGCCTCCAAGGTCATCGACGTGGCCAAGGGCCTGGCCGGCCTGCGCCGCCAGGACGGCATCCACGCCGCCGCCGTCGTCATCACCCGGGAGCCGCTCACCGAGTACCTCCCGGTCCAGCGCAAGCCGGAGCCGGGCGCCGACCCGTCCGACGCCCCCATCGTCACCCAGTACGAGATGCACGCGGTGGCCGACCTGGGCCTGCTCAAGATGGACTTCCTGGGCCTGCGCAACCTCACGGTCATCGAGCGGGCCCTCGACCTCATCGAGCGCACCACCGGCGACCGCCTCGACATCGACCACGTCGCCCTCGACGACGAGCGCACGTTCGAGATGCTGCGCCGGGGCGACTCCATCGGGGTGTTCCAGCTCGAGGGCGGCCCCATGCGGGCCCTGATGCGCTCTCTTTCCCCCACCTGCTTCGACGACATCGGCGCCCTGGTGGCCCTGTACCGGCCGGGGCCCATGGCGGCCAACATGCACAACGACTTCGCCGACCGCAAGAACGGCCGCAAGCCCGTCACCTGCATCCACCCCGAGCTGAACGAGGTGCTGGGCGACACCCAGGGGTTGATGATCTATCAGGAGGGCCTCATGCGGGTGGCCCAGAAGTTCGCCGGCTACTCGTTGCAGGAGGCCGACAACCTCCGGAAGGCCTGTGCCAAGAAGATCCGGGCCCTGATGGCCAAGGAGCGGGAGAAGTTCGTGGCCGCGTGCGAGCGCACGGGCTACGGGACCGAGCTGGGCACGGCCCTGTTCGACGTGATCGAGCCGTTCGCCGACTACGCCTTCCCCAAGGCCCACGCCTACAGCTACGGGTTCATCGCCTACCAGACGGCCTGGCTCAAGGCCAACCACCCGGTCGAGTACCTGGCCGCCCTGCTCACCTCGGTCAAGGACGACAAGGACAAGACCGCGGTGTACCTGGCCGAGTGCCGAAACCTGGGGATCGAGGTGCTGGTCCCCGACGTGAACGTCTCCACCGCCGACTTCGGGGCGCTCGACGGCAAGGTCCCCTTCGGCCTGGCCGCCATCCGCAACGTGGGCGAGGGGCTGGTGGCCCACATCGTGGCCGAGCGGGAGCGGGGCGGCCCGTTCGCCGACTTCTACGACTTCTGCGAGCGGGTCGACCCCATGGTGCTGAACAAGCGCTCGGTGGAGTCGCTGATCAAGGCCGGGGCCTTCGACTCCCTCCAGCATCCCCGCCTGGGCCTGCTCGAGGTCCACGAGCAGATCATCGACCGCACCCTGGCCCGGCGGCGGGAGCGGGAAGCGGGGGTGATGAGCCTGTTCGGCGACGCCGGGTCGGCCGGCGACCCGGTGCACGACGAGCGGGTGCCGATCCGCGACCGGGAGTTCGAGCCCACCCAGCGGCTGGCGTTCGAGAAGGAGATGCTGGGCCTCTACGTCAGCAGCCATCCCCTGTTCGGCTGCGAGGCGGCCCTGCGCCGCCACGCCGACTGCGTCATCGCCGAGCTTCGGGAGCAGCGCGACGGCGAGACCCGCTGGGTCGGGGGCGTGGTCACCGGCCTGGTCCGCAAGTACACCAAGCGGGGCGACCTGATGGCGGTGTTCACCCTGGAGGACCTGCAGTCGGCCATCGAGGTGATGGTGTTCCCGCGCACGATGCTCGAGTACGGCGCCCTGCTGGCCGACGACGCGGTGGTGTGCGTCAAGGGCCGTCTCGACCTGCGGGAGGAGCCACCCAAGATCATCTGCCTGGAGGTGAAGCGGCCCGAGGTCTCGGCCGACGGGCAAACGCCGGTGCGGATCAACCTGGAGCCGTCGCAGCTGTCGCAGTCCGTCGTCTCGCGCCTCAAGTCGATCCTCCGGGAGCACCCCGGCGACCAGCCGGTGTTCCTCCATCTGAACCCCAAGGTGATCCGGCTGTCCGACGATTTCCGGGTCTCGGCGGGCAACGGACTGGTGTCCGAGTTGCGCGAACTGCTCGGAGCGAATGGACTAGTGCGCTAGCAGTGGGCGAATTGCAGGGGAGCGCGGCGACCATGCCACTTCAGATCGAGACCAAGGACTGCACCGCTCTGAGCGACGCGGAGCTCTCGGAGATGGCCGACATCTGCGCCGACGGCGCGGCCGGCTACGACGTCGGCATACTGTCCAAGCACTCCGAGCAGTGGGTGCTGATCACCCAGGTGCACGACGGGCGCAGGCTGAGCGGGTTCTCGTTCTGCACCCTCGAGCGCATCGGCGGCACGCCCGCCGTGCTGGTGGGGCTGGCCTCGGTGAAGCGCTCCCCCCGCCGGGAGGCGGTCCTGCGGTCGATGATCGGCGACCAGCTCCGGCGGGCGGTGCTGGCGTTCCCCGACGAGGACGTGCTCGTCGGCACCCGGCTCCTCGGACCCGGCGCGTTCGCCGCCTTCGACGGCCTGGCCGACATCGTCCCCCGGCCCGGCCACCGGGCCTCGGGTGAGGAGCGGGCGTGGGCCCGCCGGCTGGCCAAGCGCTTCGGCGCCGACGGCCGGGTCGACGACCGCTCGTTCGTCGTCCGGGGCAACGGCGACGTGGCCCCTGGTCTCGACCACGAGTGCGTCGACCTCGACGGGCTCGACCCGGCCGTGGTGGCGTTCTTCGAGGGCCTCGACCATCACAACGGCGACTCCCTGATCGCGTTCGGCTGGGCCATGGCGGAGGACCTGGCCGCCCGAAGCCGCCGGTAGTCGCCCGTCGGCGCGCCTGGCGGTCAGCCGGCGGGCACGAGTGCCGACACCTGCTTGTAGCAGTAGCCGTCGGCCGGCGGGGTCAGGACGACCAGCAGCCGCTGGGGGCGGAACCCGAGGTGGCGGGTGAGCTCGCGGCCGGCGCACCGGTCGACACCCTGGCGCCACAGCGACGCGGCCAGCCGGCGGTCGCCCAGCGGGAGCTCGTGCACGGTGCCCTGCCACGCGAACCGGCACTCGTAGCCCGCCGGTCCCCAGCGGATCTGGGGGCCCATGGCCGGCTCGACCAGGGTGACCGACGGCCGGTCGCCCGACAGCGTCCAGTACGGGATGGCCACGCCGGAGAACCCGAGCAGCGGCCCGTGGGGCGGGTGCTGGAGGGCCTGGAGGTAGCGCTCGGCCCGGCGCCGGGTGAGCCGGCCCGTGCGGGTGGGCGCGGCCGCCAGCTGCACCGCCTCCGGGCGGGCGGCGTCGGGCGGGTCGAGCGGCGAGGCGATCTCGGCCGTCACCACGTCGAGAGGGGCGGGCGAGGCGTCGCGGGGGAGCGGAGGATGGATGGCCCGCACGAAGGCCCCCGACTCGAGGTCGACGGCCACGCACCCGTCGGGCTCCTCGGCCAGCACGGCCATGGCCAACTCGGCCCCCACCACCGCCACCCGGTACCGGACGTCGGTTCGCATGGACACGTATGGTGCCGCTCCGGCG
>JALYGL010000255.1 GCA_030777125.1 Actinomycetota bacterium | reverse complement strand
GCGCCGTGGTCCATCGCGACTCCATCGACGCCGGCCGCCTCACGGTGGCCCGCCACCGGCCGCCTGGCTCGGCGCTGGCCCCGGACCAGCTGGCGGCCGTCGCCCATCCCGGCGGCCCGGCGCGCATCATCGCCCCGGCCGGCTCAGGCAAGACGCGCGTCCTCAGCGAGCGACTGCGCCACCTCATCGACGACCGGGGCTACGAGCCCGACCTGGTCACGGCCGTGGCCTACAACGTCAAGGCGGCCGACGAGCTGCGGGACCGGACCGAGGGCTTGCGCCCCGTCATCCGCACCCTCAACTCGCTGGGCCTGTGGATCTGCCAGATGGCCGGGCGGGTGGCGGTGGTGGAGGAGCGGGCGGCGCGCGACATCGTGGAGTCGCTGGTGAAGGTCCGCCGGCGCATGAACACCGACCCGGTGGCACCGTACCTGGAGGCCCTGTCGGCCATCCGCCTCGGCCTGCTCGACCCGCAGACGGCGGAGGCCCGCTTTCCCGACGCCGCGGGCGTGGCCGTCATGTTCGACGAGTACCGGGCCCGGCTGGCGTTGCGCGGGGTTGTCGACTTCGACGAGCAGATCTACCGGGCGGTGGAGCTGTGCCTGGCCGACCCCGAGATCCGGGCCCGGGCTCGAGCCGGCGCGCGAACCCTGCTGGTGGACGAGTTCCAGGACCTCACCCCTGCCCACGTGCTCCTGCTGCGGCTGGTGGCCGGCCCGGCGGCGTCGATGTTCGGGGTGGGCGACGACGACCAGGTGATCTACGGCTACGCCGGCGCCGACCCCGGGTTCCTCATCGACTTCGACCGGTACTTCCCGGAGGCGGCGTCCTACGACCTGCGGGTGAACTACCGCTGCCCTCCGGCGGTGGTGGGGGCGGCCCGGACGCTGCTGGGCTACAACCTCCGCCGCTTGGCCAAGGAGATCGAGCCCGCGCCGGGCCGGGCCGACCACGACGGCGACCTGGCCGTGCACCGGCTACCGCTCGACGGGCTGGTGGCGGCCGCCCGTGACCAGGTCCGGGCGTGGGCCGACGACGGTGCGGCCTGGTCGGAGATGGCCGTGCTGGCCCGGGTCAACTCCGTGCTGCTGCCGGTGCAGGTGGTGCTGGCGGAGGCGGGTATGCCCTGCACCCGGGCGGTGGGCGTCGAGCTGCTCGGCCGCACCGGCATGGCTGCCACCCTGGCCTACCTGCGCATGGGCCTGCAGCCTTCGGCCATCGACCGGGCCGACGTGGCCGCCACCGTCCGCCGCCCATCGCGCAAGATCGCGCCCAACGTGCTGGAGATGATGACCCGCCGGCCCCGGACGTCGGTCGCCGACCTGCGCGGCCTGGGGGAGTGGCTCTCGGGGGACGACGCCAACCGGGTGCTGGCCTACGTCGCCGACGTCGAGCTGGTGGCCGAGGCCGTGGACCGGTCGAGCACGGTCGACGTCCTGCACCTCATCCGGGACGGCATCGGCCTCGGCGGGGCCCTGAGCGCCCTCGACGCCTCCCGGGGGTCGGCCGACCGCTCCGCCCACGGCGACGACCTGTGGGCCCTCGAGCAGGTGGCCCACCTCCACCCCGAGCCGGCCACCTTCGAGACGTGGCTGCGGCGGACGCTGACCGCGGCACCGGCGGACGACGGCGTGTTCCTGTCAACCGTGCACCGCGTCAAGGGCCGGGAGTGGCCGCGGGTGATCGTGTTCGCCGCCTCGGAGGACCTGTTCCCCCACCGCCTGGCCGACGACGAGGAGGAGGAGCGCCGCGTCTTCCACGTGGCCCTCACCCGGGCCCGCACCTTCGCCGTGGTCCTCTGCGACGCCGCCGCCCCCTCCCCGTTCCTGGACGAGCTGAGCGGACGCGCTCCGCAGCGGCATGAGCTCGTCGCCGCCGGTGGGGCAGGGACCCCCACCGGCAGGGCGGGGCGAGGTCCGAAGGACCCGGGTGCGAGGCCCGGAAGCAAGGACCCGGCTGCCCGGCTCAGTGATCACCCATCTCCGGGGTTCGAGGAACTCCGCAGATGGCGCACAGAGCAGGCACGCCGGGACGGCGTGCCTGCCTACGTCGTCATGAGCGACGCCCATCTTCGGGGGATCGCCGAGCGCCGGCCGGCCACGCTGGTGGAGCTGTCACGCTGCGTCGGCATCGGGCCGGTCAAGCTCGACCGCTACGGCGACGACATCCTGGCCGTGCTGGAGCGCGCATCGGGGCCCCCGGAGGGGCCCCGATAGGCGTCGTGGGACGTGTCTCGAGTGGCTACTCGAGCGTGCACCCGCAGGAGTTGACCTCCCGGGTGATGATGCCCCTGCCCGTGTCCATGTGGGTGGTGCAGGGCATGCAGGGGTCGAAGCTGCGGATGGCCCGCAGCACGTCGATGCCCTTGACCTGGTCGTCGGGGA
>JALYGL010000254.1 GCA_030777125.1 Actinomycetota bacterium | reverse complement strand
CGCCGCCAGGCCGAGGCCGAGGAGGCCGCCCGCCGCCAGGCCGAGGCCGAGGAGGCGGTGCCAACGGTGACCAGCGCCCGCAAAGCACGTCGTCTGGCCAAGGCCGCCGCCCGCCGCCGGGCCGGCTCCCAGCGCCAAGGCGACCTCCTCGACGGGCAGAGAGAGGGAGCACCAGCACCAGCACCGGCACCGGACCCGGAAGGTCCGGGGACCTCGCCCGAGGGTGGGGTCGCACTGGCTGATGCCCCGGACCCCACCCGGGGGCGAACGGTGGAAGAGTCCGTCGAGGGAGCTCCCGAGGAGACGGTAGTGCCGGCCACGGCCTCGGAGGACGTTGGATACCGCGAGACGGAACGGCCGGCCACGGGCCGGGATGACGGCAAGGTCGGAGGCCATGGCGGCGCCGTCCCCGACGACGTCAATCGGGGCCAAGCCGAGGCCGACGCATCGAAGCGGACGAACGGTGACGCCGAGAAGGGGGATCGTCCGCCCCTCGACGACCGGAAGGGGCCCGACAAGGCTGCCGCTGCCCGGTCCGTGCTCGAGGAGCAGCCGCCGGACCCAGCGGGCCAGGACGCCGCCGACGGGGTCACGACCCAGGTCGACAGGGAAGGGCCCGTCGAGGCGGCGACGTCAACCGGTCCGGGATCACCCTCCCCCGACACCGGCACCAGTGACGTCGGCGAGAGCGACGGCGGCGTCAGCGGTGACGGCCTCGCTGCCGGGGTGTCGGACGCCCCCGCCGAGCCAACCCGTGCCCGCACCCGGAAGGCTCGTCGTCTCGCCAAGGCCGCCGCTCGCCGGGAGGCCGCCTCCGAGCAGGACGATCTCGCCACGAAGCAGGGTCGACGACGCAAGCGGAAGTTCCGAGACGCACCATCGGTCGACCAGGACGGTCCGGAGCCGTCGCCGACCGGCGGTGACGTCACCCTCGCCGGCGTTGCTCCTGCTCCGAGCGAGGAGCGACCGGCGGAGGGCTCCCTCGACCCGACCCACGAAGACACCCAGGCCGCGGCGACGCCAGCTGGGAACGCCGACGCCCGAGAGGCTGACCAGCCCGCCACCGGCGGGGTGCAGGGTGACGTGGTCGGCCAGGGGGACAGCACCTCCCAGGCCGTCCCCACGGCGGGCCGGCTGGAAGCTGAGGACGACTCGGCCGAGGAAGCCGCCGCCTCGACCCCGGTCGACACCGACGCTCGCCGTGTCCTCCCGGAGCCGGCGGTCCGACCCGACGAGCCTGGCGCGCCTCCTCCCGATCCCGTTCCCGGCACCAGCGAGGAGGAGTCCCAGGACCTCCCCGATGCCGCTGACGCCGAGCAGACGGAGGGTCCCTCCCCGCGTCGACGTCGCACCCACCGACGCGGACGGAGGATCCTGGCCACCGGAGCCCTCGTCATCGGCGTGGTTGCCGCCGTCACCCTCGGGTGGGCCCTGCTGCGAGATCCCGCCGAGATCACCCTGGAGACGACCGCCTCGGGGGTCGAGACTCTCCTGATAGTGGACGGCTCGACCGACCTGGCCGGCTTGCAGCGTGCGGCGGCGCACCTCGGTCGACCGGACGCGGTCGCCCGTGTGGGGCCCTCGACCTACCTCCTCTCGGTGCCGGTCACGGTCGGTCGGAGTGGAGGTCTCGGGATCAGCGACACCCAGCTGCGCCTGATGTCAGGGGCCGGCCGGCTCGTGGGCGTCGAAGCCCGCGGAGGTAGGATCAAGATCGACGGCTCGACGATCACCTCGTGGGATCCGACGACGGCGAGCGCCGATGCGAACATCGCCGACGGTCGCTCCTACGTGCTCGCCCGCGACGGCGCCCGCCTCGATGTGACCGCCTCCGTGGTGGAGATGCTCGGCTACGACGCTGCCGACCGCGTCGGCTTCAGTTGGCGCTCACCGGGCAGCGGCGGCCGCATCGACGACAGCCGTTTCATCGGCAACTTCCACGGCGCCTCCCTATCGAGCGTGGCGCCGATGGAGATCACCAACTCGATGTTCGAGCGCTCGACCGTTCACGGGCTCGACAGCCACACCAGTCGCGACCTGGTGATCAGCAGCAACGTGTTCCGCGACAACGGCGGCTCCG
>JALYGL010000253.1 GCA_030777125.1 Actinomycetota bacterium | reverse complement strand
TGCGGGCGCCGGCCATGAGCTCGGCCCGTAGCCGCACCCTGCGCCGCCGGCGCGACGTCCTGACCGCTCTGGTCGTGGCCGCGGTGGCCACGCTGGTGCTGGGCGCCCTGCCCTTCCTGCGCATGCTCTGGACCGCCCACCTGGTCTTCGACGTGCTTCTCGTCGCCTACGTGGCCATGCTCATCCGCCAGCGCAACGCCGCCGCCGAGCGGGAGATGAAGGTGCGGTTCCTGCCCGGGCACGGCTCCCTGGAGCCGGCCATGGTGCGCCAGGAGCCGATGCTCCTGCGGCGGTCGGCCAACTAGGCCCTTCCCGCCAGGCGGCCGTTGGAGTGGCGACGGCAGTCCCCGACCGCAGCGGCGAGCTCACGACACTCGGCGACGCCCTCCGTCTCGAGCTCGACGCCGTCCATGGCGCCCGGGAAACCACGCTGGCCGCCTGCCGGCGCACCATCCAGGCGTGCAGCCGCTCCATCCGGGCCGTGCACCGCCGGGAGACGGAGCGGGCATCGGAGCTGGCCGACGAGGCCGCGTCCTGGTTGCGCCAGGCCCACGAGGCCCTGCGGCCCCACCCCGGCCTGGCCGCGTCCGGCCCGCTCCACGACGCCGAGAAGGAGTACGTCGAGGCCCGGCTGACCGCGGCCATGGTCGCCGGCGCCCCGCTGCCGTCGTTCCACGACCTCGACGTCTCCGCCGGCTCGTGGTTGAGCGGGCTGGCCGAGGCGGCCAGCGAGCTGCGCCGCCACCTGCTCGACCGCCTGCGCGACGGCGACCTGTCCACCGGTGAGGCCCTGCTGGCCACCATGGACGATGCCTACGGCCTGCTGGTCACCATGGACTACCCCGACGCGGTCACCGGAGGCCTGCGCCGCACCACCGACGCCTTGCGCGCCGTGCTCGAGCGCACTCGGGGCGACCTCACCACCACGCTCCTCCAGGGCCGCCTCCAGGCCGCCCTGGAGCGGACCGTCCCACCCGGGGGCGGCTGACCGCTCGGCTATCCTCGGGAGCCACGGGGGTGTAGCTCAGCTGGTAGAGCGCCACGTTCGCAACGTGGAAGTCGGCGGTTCGAGTCCGCTCACCTCCACCAGCCAGACCGACCAGCGCTCACGCTTGCTGTGTTCGAACTCGGTCAGGTGCCGACCGAGACCGCCACGTGCTCGCCGGTGACGGTGGAGCGGCGGCGAGAGACGCACGGTCGTCGAGGTGGCGGCCGGTGATGGTGCCGCTGGCCTGCAGCCCCTCGACGCTGCCCTCGTAGCGGACGCTGCCGCCCTCCGTCCCACTACCCGATGCCGGGTACCGCCGCGCTCAGGCTCGCCGGCCCCCGACCACGGCCTTCAACACGCTCTTGACGCCGACGTAGGCGGCGGTGCCGGCTACGACCCACGGGGCGGCGATGATGATCGGGTCGAGCGGCTGGTGGACCAGGTCGGCCCGCTTCTTGCCGACCCGCGAGGCGATGCCGTGACGGGAGAACTCGCTCACCACGCCGGTCTCGGTGATCGGGTTGTCGGGGCGCATGGTCCCGAACGACCGGAGGTGGCTTCCGAAGGCGTCGACCCGATCGGCCGCCACCAGGATCAACCAGTGGGCGGCCCGGGCCTCGCTGAACTCCCTGTAGGCGTACTTCCGCATCCTGCCGGACAAGCCTCTGGGCGGGCACGACGTGCCGAACACGGGCGTGAGGAACTTGTGCTCGATCGACCTCTCGCGGGGCCACTTCTCCGGCTGGCGCTCGGGGAAGTCCCAGTGGGCGCCGCTCAGGTCGGGGTCGAACTGCTCCCTCGGCACGGACGGGCGGTCCTTCGGGTCCAAGTCCACGCCCCAACCGGGGATGCGAGCGCGAAGCTCGTCGCTCGACTCCGCCAGACCGGGCCTGGCTGCGGTGTATGCCATGGTCGCTCTCCCTCTCGTCAACTGCCGTTCGGGACGATGAGCGGCTTGATGCAGCCGTCCAGCTTCGCCGAGAAGATGTGGTAGCCCTCGGCGATGTGCTCGAGGGGGATGCGGTGGGTGACGATGTCGCTCGGCTTGAGGTAGCCGTTGCGCACGTGCTCGAACAGACGGGGCCACTGGCGCTTCACCGGGCACTGGTTCATGCGCAGCGTCAGGCCCTTGTTCACGGCGTCGCCGAACTTGACCGCACTGAATATCGGGCCGTACGCGCCCATCACCGAGACGGTGCCGCCCTTGCGTACCGAGTCGATGGCCCAGTTGAGCGCGACCGGCGAGCCGCCCTGCAGCTTGAGCTTGGCCCCGGCCACGTGCTGGAGGAGGTTGCCGTCCGCCTCGGCGCCGACGGCGTCGATGGCCACGTCTGCACCCAGGTGTTCGGTGATCTTCTTCATGTGGACGACGATGTCGTCGTACTCGGTGAAGTTGTAGGTCTCGGCGTGGGCGAACGTCCGGGCCTTCTCCAACCGGTACTCGAGGTGGTCGATCACGATGACCCGCCCGGCTCCCATGAGCCACGCCGACTTCGCCGCGAACAGCCCCACCGGTCCGGCGCCGAACACCACCACGACGTCGCCTTCGACGATGTCTCCGAGCTGGGCCCCGAAGTACCCGGTGGCCAGGGCGTCGGTGAGCAGCACCGCGTCCTCGTCGTCCATCCACTCCGGGATGAGGCTTGGCCCGACATCGGCGAAGGGGACCCGCACGTACTCGGACTGCCCGCCGTCGTAGCCACCGCAGGTGTGGGAGTACCCGTAGATCCCCCCGACCGCGGTGGCGTTCGGGTTCACGTTGTGGCAGTTCGAGTACAGGCCACGGGCACAGAAGAAGCACGACCCGCAGAAGACGTTGAACGGCACCATGACCCGGTCGCCCGCCTTGAGGTTCTGGACTGAGGGCCCGACCTCCTCGACCACGCCGATGAACTCGTGCCCGAACGTCATGCCCACCCGCGTGTCGGGGATCATCCCGTGGTACAGGTGGAGGTCGGAGCCGCAGATGGCGGCCAGGGTCACGCGGACGATGGCGTCGTTGGGATGCTCGATGGGAGGAATGTCCTTCTCCTCCACCCGGATCTTGTACGGGCCCCGGTACACCATCGCTCGCATCGCGGCCTCCTGGACCAGCTGTCGTCGCGTCCGCGCCCGCGGACGGCCCTATTCGCAATGTTGTGTCCCAACGGGCGAACCCCGAACCGTCCAGTTCATGAACCCGGACGGTTCGGGAGGTTCACGGGACGGGGCCGCGGGTATGGACACGCGGCACGGCTTCAAAACCGAGGCTGGCCCCCCGCCGCTCGGTCAGGAGCCCCTGTGCACGACCTCCCCGACGTTTCCACCGAGAGGCTGGCGCGCGTCACCAGGCTCCTGAGGACGCAGCGGACCCTTCCGGCGAAGCTGGAGACAGTCGTGGCCCTCGTCAAGCGGACCATCCGGAACTGCGACGCGGCCGGGATCATCCTGCTCATCGAGGGTGAGCCCACGACCACCGCGGTGAGCGACCGTCTGGTGGTCGAGGTCGATCTGGTGCAGTACGAGACCGGCGAGGGCCCGTGCCTGGCCGCCATCAGCGACTCGAACGTCATCAGGATGGACGCCATCGAGCGGGACAGCCGCTTCTCGCACTTCTCCCCCGGAGCCCTGGCCCACGAGGTCAACAGCGTGCTGTCCATGCCCCTCGTCGCCGGCGGCCGCGCCGTGGGCGCCCTCAACCTGTACTCGCACCTGGCAAACGCCTTCGACGGTGAGACCGAGCAGGCGGTGAAGCCGATGGCCGACTACGCGGCCGAGGCGATCAGCAGCTCTCCGCTGTACGCCTACTCGCTCGACATGGTCGACGGCCTGGTGGAGACACTGGAGAGCAGGGCCCTCATCGCCCAGGCAACAGGCGTCATGATCGCCGCCGAGCACCTGTCCGGCGAGGACGCCCTGGACCGCCTGCGTCAGCTGGCCATGGCCAGCGGGGAGTCGCTGCGAACGGTGGCCGACTGGGTGCTGGAGGAACGTCCGACCGGCCCACTGCCGGCAGGTCAGGAGGAGCTCGGCGGCGCCGAGACCGCTGAGCCCGCCGGGCGCCTGGAGGACGACTCTCCGTGAGCCCGGCGGGCCGCCGGCGCGGCGCCCGTCCTAACCGGTTCTGCGCATCAGCTGGATGCCCACCAGGATGGCCCCGGCCAGCACCAGACCCCCCAGGATGGCCGCCGCGGTGCGCCAGCCGGTGTTCTCGTCCGACGGCAGCGCCGAGAACTGGGCGACGACGCCGAAGTTGTCCTGCGTCTGGGTCTCCTGGTCGGCGAGGCGCGAGTCGGCCCAGGCGATGGCCGCGTACTGGTTGGTCGACGCCACCCCGGGAGGTTGGTAGACGTCGGAGTTGATGCCGACGCCCCGGAGGACGTTGATCGGTTGGTCGGTGACCTTCATGTTGGGTGCCCACGTCTGGCCGCCATCGGTCGAGTAGGTGTACCGGACCTCGATCACGTAGTCGGTCACGCCGCGGTTGTCCTGCCAGATCACGTCGACCCGCCCGTTGGGCGCAACGTCGAGCTCGGGGTAGAAGCTGCTGTACTGCTCTTTGGGGTCGTCGTCGTTGACGGCGACGGGGTCGGTCCACGTGACACCGTTGTCGGTGGAGCGCCGGACCACGATGTCGGACCTGCTGGCGCTGGGCGTGTCGCCCGGCGTCGCCGAGTAAGCCAGGACGAAGGTCCCGTTAGGGCCACCCTCCGGGGTCCATCCCATGCCGGTATGGGAACCGGCGGCGGTGTAGACCGGGCTGGTCAACTCCGAGACCGTCCACGTACGCCCCTGGTCGGTGGAGCGGGCGATCAACAGCGGATCGGCTTCACCGAAGATGCCCTTGTAGACGTCGTTGGGCGGCTCGTTGTCGTTCGGTGGCCCGCTGTCGCCCACCGCCATGACGACGCCGTCGTGGGCGGTCAGGAACGGGCGGGCGAACGCGGTCTGGAAGTGCAGCGGGTAGGACTTGCCGGCGACCGTCATGGTGAGCTTCGAGTGGTCGTTGAGGTTGATCGGCTCCCCGAACGACCTCCCGCCGTCGGTCGAGACCGAAACGACGACATCCTGCTTCTCCCGCAGCGCATGACCCTGCGGCGCGGTGGCGCTCCAGTCCCGGCTGTACCCCACGTAGATTGTGTCCTCAGCCCCCGAGGTGTCGACGGCCAGGCCCGGGCAGCAGGTGTTCTCCGGCTTGGGGTCTGGCTGGGCCCGGGCGTCGTTGACCAGCGTCGTCGTCCAGGTCTCGCCCAGGTCGGTGGTCCGGGCCAACGCGACGCTGGTCTTCCCGTCGCGTGGGCCCTCACGGTCGCCGTAGGCCTGCATGGCGTAGTACAGCGTGCCGCCGCTTCCCCATGCGAGCCGGGGCTGCGCCACACCGGACGTGGTGTTGCTGCACAGGGGGTAACCCTCCGGCGACGGGGTCTTCTTGGAGAACGTCCATGTCAGGCCGGCGTCCCTCGACACCAGGAGGTGGCACACGCGCGTCCGCAGGTCGGCGGTGGCGGCGACGACCAGCCGGGGGTTGTCGGGGTCGGCCTCCATCGACGTGGGCGCGGTGAACCCGCGGGTCGGCGTTATCTCTTCCTTCGTCATGTGGACGCCGCCCGTCAACCGCTCGACCTTGGCGTCCTGGGGGGCGAACCTGGCCTTGGGGAAGGCCGGGATGGGCCGGAACTGGGGCCCCGGCTGCCCGCCCGGCGCCTCCGCGGCCCCGGGCGTCGTCTGGCCGCCCGGCGTCACCTGGCGTGGCGGGTTCACCTCGGCGCCCGGGGTCGTCGTGGTGGGGCCGGGTGCCGTCTGGGCGCCGGCGGCGCCCAAGGAAGCCACGGCCGTCATTCCGAAGAGCGCCGAGACCAACCCAGCGCGGCGAAGAGCAGAACTCACGGACCCTCCTGGGGACGATGGAACTGCGGCCGGGAGACCGCAGGAGAAGTACTCAAGGTTGGTTCGCTACGAGGTCTTGGCTACGAGGTCTTGGCGCCCTCGGGCCGGCCTGCCGAGGGGGGTCGCGACGCGATGGCACGTGCCGCGGCCGCCATCAGGAGGGCGACCGCGGCGACGCCCAGCCCGATGAGGACGTAGCTGGCGGCGCTCGGTCCGTCACTTGCCTCGAGGGCCGCGGCCCGATCAGTGGGCAGCGGCGCGACCGGTGGCGAGGAGCCCACGTTGATGGTGGCCCGGGCCGGGATGCCCACGTTCATGTCGTAGTGCTCCTGGGTGGCGAACAGGACGTGGGGCCCCGGAGAGACGTCCTGGGGCATGGGGACCTGCACCGTGAACGTGCTCGTCATGGTGGAGGGCTGAGGGTTGGGAACCGTCTGGAGGATCCGCCCGTCGGGGGAGTCGAGGCGCATGTGCACCGGCTTTCCCCGGGCGAAGTCACTGCCGAAGACCTCCACCGTCCCGCCTGGCTGGACCACGCCGGAGCCGTTGACCTTGATGGCCGCGACGACGACGCACCCCCATGCCAGCCCAGCCGGTACGACGAGGGCCACGGCCGCGACCATGCCCAGAACCAACTTGCGAGAAGAGACCCGCACAGCGGCCCACCCCTTCCTGTTCACGTCTTCTGCGTTCGCTGCCGCCAGCTCAACGATCCGCACATACAACCGCGCCGCGCATACGTTATCCGATATCTGTGATTCGGCAACCCACGCCCGCGGCGGCCCGGCACCGGTCCAAAGGGGGTCGCAGATGAGAAAGCACCCGCGGTGGTCGCCGGTGGTCGCCCTGTCCCTTGCCGCAGTCCTCGCCCTCGCCGGTGCCACTCCGGCCGTCGGCCACGAGGAAGCAGCCGTGGGCGGCTTCCGGCTGGCGGTCGGCTGGGGCGACGAACCGGCCTACACGGGCGTCATGAACGGTGTGCAGGTGACCATCTCCGAGGCCGACAGCGGTGCCCCCGTCACCGACGTCGGCGACTCGCTGAAGGTGGAGGTGATCAAGGGCTCGGACCGGATCACTCTGCCCCTCGACGCCAACTTCGGCGGGGGTTCCGGGACGCCGGGCGACTACCGGGCCCGGCTGACGCCCACCCGGCCGGGCACCTACACGTTCCGCTTCTTCGGCACCATCCGGGGCCAGGCCGTGGATCAGTCGTTCACGTCGTCGCAGACCACCTTCGACGAGGTCGAGGACGCGGCCAGCGTCCAGTTCCCGGCCAAGGACCCGTCGACGGGCCAGCTGGCGACCCGGGTCGACCGTGAGTCCTCCCGCCTCGATACCCGTACCGACGCCGTCGAGGAACGGGCCGACGGCGCCCGGACGCTCGCCATGGTCGGGGTGGGCGTCGGCGCCCTGGGCCTGCTCACCGCCGCCGGTGCCCTCGTCGCCGCCCGCAGGGGCTCTGCCGGCGGCGGTGGGCCGAAGCCCGAGCGCCAGGCCCGAGCGGAGCAGGCCGCATCTCTCACTCGGTGACCCGAGCGGTCCCGACCCTGTGACCCGGCCACTCCGCGCCGTACTGGGCGGCGCGCTGGTGGCCGTCGTGTGGATGGCGTGGGCGCCGGCTCCGGCCGATGCCCACGCCATCCTGACCGCCTCGAGCCCGCCCGACGGTGCCAGCGTCGAACGGGCGCCGGATCACGCCCTGCTGACCTTCACGGAGGCGCTCGACCCGGCGCTGTCGGTGGTGCGCGTGCTCGACGCGTCCGGCACACGGGTGGACGGGGGCAAGCCCGAGACCGTCCCCGGGCAACCGGCGCAGCTTCGCCTGGCGCTGGGAGAACTGGCGCCGGGCCGCTACACCGTGACGTGGCGGACGACGTCGGCGCTCGACGGCCACACCACGACGGGCTCACTGGGCTTCGGCGTCGGAGTGCCTGCGGTCAGGGCCGGGACGCAGCAATCACAGGCGGTGGTGCGAATCCCGTCGCCGACCGTCGCCTCCGTCGCCGGGCGATGGCTGTTCTATGTCGGCGTGGTGCTGATGCTCGGGGCCGCGGTGGTCGGTGTGATCGTCGTCTCGGACCCACGGGCCGTCTCCCGGTGGGCCCTGGCCGTGGCGTGGGCCGCCGCGGCCGGCGGTGTGCTGCTCACGATCACCGACCAGCGGACGAGCGCCGGGACCGGCCTGGCCAACCTGCTGTCCTCGTCGACCGGCCACAAGCTGGTCGGGCAGGCCGTGGCTGTGGCGCTCGGGGGGGTGGCCGTCGCCTGGGCCTGCCTGCGCCGGAGCCGCTGGTCGCTGGCCGTCGTGGGCATCGGCGCGGCAGCCGCCATGCTGGCCCGGGCCCTCGCCGGCCATGCCAACGCGTCGTCGGTTCGCTGGTTCACGGTGGGCGTGCAGTGGGTGCACCTGGTCTCGGTGGGAGCGTGGGTCGGGGGGCTCGTCTGGCTCCTGGTCGCCATGCGACGCGGCGACCCCGGCCAGGGGCGGGGGCTGGCGCGGCGCTTCTCGTCGGTGGCCGCGGCCACGCTGGCGGTCATCGTCGTCTCGGGATCGGTGCGCGCTCTCGACGAGGTCGGCGCCTGGGACCGGCTGGTCGACACCAGCTTCGGCGTGGCGCTCCTCGTCAAGGTCGGTCTGGTTGCCGCCCTCGTCGCCGTCGGTGCTCGAAACCGGTTCCGCCATGTGCCGGCCGCGTCGGCCAGCCGCATCGACGACCTTCGCCGCGGCGTGCTCGGCGAGGTGGCGATCGCGGCCGGCGTCCTCGGGGCGACGGCCGTCCTCGCCGGCCTGGCCCCGTCAGCCTCGGTTGCGGCGGCGTCCAGAGCCGGCCCTGCCCCCGCCGTCACGGTCACGGGGAACGACTACGCCACATCCGTGCGCGTGCGGCTCGAGGTGAGCCCCGGATCGGCGGGCCTGAACCGATTCGACGCCACGGTGGAGGACTACGACTCCGCCCAACCCGTCCCCGCCGACGACGTCACCCTTCGCTTCCGGCTCGACGACCGCCCCGACGTGGCCGTCGCCACGCTCGAGCTGGTGCGTGAGCCCGACTCGCACTGGCGCGGCTCGGGGAACGCGCTGTCGATCGACGGCCGCTGGACCGTCACCGCCCTGGTGCAGACCCCGACCGACGCGGTCGAGGTCCCGATGGAGCTGGTGACCCGCGCCGCGGCGCCGTCCGACACGACGGCGTCGGCGGGCCCAGGCGGTTGCGGCCAGGGCCCGCCCGATCCCAGCTACAGCGTGGCGATGGATTCCGATCCCGATCCGCCGACGGCGGACGGTGCGACCCTCCACCTCACCGTGCGCCGGGATGGGCGGCCCGTGACCGGGGCCAAGCTGTGCGTGAAGGCGGACATGCCCGAGATGCAACATCCGGGCGTCTTCACGGTGGCCGGCGAGGCCTCACCGGGGACGTACGACGCCCGGCTGCGGTTCAGCATGACCGGGTCCTGGGAGGCGACGGTCACCATCGTCGAGCCCGGCAGGCCGGCCGTCTCGGTGCTGATGATCTTCGAGGTGAAGTAGGCCGGCACGCTGACGTTCGCCGAAGACGACGGCGGCCCCGCAACACGTGACTCGCCGGCGGCGTTCGGGTATCGTCCGGCCCCTTGACGCTCCGGCAGCGGGGCGTCGGGGGGAGAGGGGTGTCGCAACACGGGGGACGTCTACGTCTCGCGGCTGGGGCCGCGGTCGCACACGCCATCACGGCGGCGGCGCTGCTGAGCGCACTGCCGCGCCTCATCACGCCCGGCGCCGAGCCCGCGTCCGAGGCGTGGCCGGCGCTGGGGTTGCCCGCGCTGCTGGTGTCGGCCTCCGGCGCCGGTTCGGGCGACCCTGCGCTGGTGCCCGGCGCTCGGGCCGTGGACCCGGCGAACTGGTTCTCGCCGGCGGGGCGGAACGAGGGCGCCGAGGGGGTGGCCAGCGCCCTGGCCACGCTGGCCCTGGCCGGGAACCAGCCGCTGTACGTCAGCGACGGCTGGGGCCGCACCGGGCCCGGTGTCCAGTCCGACCATCACCTGCTCAGCACCAACGCGTGGGCGTTCGACCTCGCCGTCCGCGGCGTCGACCAGCCCACGCCGGCGACCGACCTGGCCGCCGGTCGCATCGCCGCCGCCCTGGGGCATCCCGGCTGGACCGGCGGAGACCTGCGCGCCGACATCGGCGGGTACCGGGTCCAGCTCCTGTGGCGGGTCGCCGGGCACTTCGATCACGTGCACGTCGGGGTCCGCCGGACCGTGTGACCGCGCCCACGGCTGTGTCGCGGTTGTGCCCTCAGGCCGTGGGTAGGACGCCGGCATGGCCATCCCCGCCGCCGACGCCGTCTCCCTGCTCATGCGGGAGCACCGACTGGCGGAGCAGCTGTTCCTCCAGCTCGACGCGGCCGTGGAGGCCGGCGACCAGGACGATCAGCGGGAGCTGGCCGACCGGATCCTCACCGAGCTGTCGGCCCACGCCGCCATCGAGGAGGAGGTCCTCTACCCGGCCGCCCGGGCCGTTCCCGACGCGGCGGGGGCGGTCGACCGGAGTCTGGCCGAGCACAAGGAGCTGGAGACGGTGCTGGCCCGGCTCGAGGGTACGGACCCGGGGGACGCCCGCTTCGCCGAGGGGTTCCGGCAGGCCCGGGAAATGGTCGACCACCACGTGGCCGAGGAGGAGGGCGAGCTGTTCCCGGTCCTGCGCCGGTCGCTGGCCGACGACGAGCTGGCCTCGCTACGGGATCGCCTGGTCGAGGCCCGGAGCGCGGCCCCGACCCGGCCCCGGCCGTCGACGCCCGTGGCCGCCGTCGCCGACGCGGCCACGTCGCTGATCGACAAGGCCAAGGGCGCCATCCGCAGCCTGGGCCCGGACTGACACCCGGGGAGCCGGCGGCTGCTCGGCGGCCTTGCGCCGGCGGGTTGCTAGGCGGCCTTGCGCCTGCGGAGGCGGCGGCGCTCGGCCTCGGTGAGGCCGCCCCACACGCCGTCGTGCTGACGAGAGGCCAGTGCAAACTGCAGGCACTCGGACCGGACCGGGCAGGTGGCGCAGACGGCCTTGGCCGGGCCCGCCTCCTCGTCGGTGAGGGGGAAGAAGATGTCGGTGTCCATGTCCCGGCAGGCGGCCTCCCGGCGCCAGGACGTGAGAGCGCGTTCGGACTCGGCCATAGGACCAGTTTCAACACCGGTCGCCCCTCGCGAATTTCCGACTCCCGCTCGTCGTCGGGACCTGGCAACGGAGTGCGGGGTGGGGGTTCGGGGTAGGCGAGTGCCCATGTCCGATCTGAACTCCGCCCCCCGTCCGACCCCCGAAGAGGTGGAGGTCGGCGTCCCCGCCGCCGAGGACATCCCCGAAGGCCAGCTGCGCACCGGCGACCCGCTGGAGGGCGACATGCCCCCGCTCGACGACCCCCAGGCGGTGGAGGACTGGGGCGTGACCGCGGCCGAACAGCAGGGGGCCGAGCCCCTCGGGCTGCGGGTGCAGCGGGAGGAGCCGGACGTCCTGGACGAGCTCTACCCCGAGAGCGACGCCGGCGACCCGGCCGGCGGGCGCCTCGACACCCTGACCGCCGAGGAGGCGGCCGTCCGGATCGAGGAGGAGCCGGCAGGGATGAACTACGACCCCGACCCCGGATACCTCAGCGAGGACTGACCATGGCCCCCGACTTCGAGATCGGCTACGCCCTCTCCTCCGAGGAGCACCCCCCGAACGCCATGGTCCGGTTCGCCCAGCGGGCGGAGGACGTGGGCTTCTCGTTCCTCGGCATCTCGGACCACTTCCACCCGTGGGTCGACTCCCAGGGCCACAGCCCGTTCGTGTGGTCGGTGATCGGAGGGATCGCCGCCGCCACCGAGCGGATCAAGCTGGGGACGGGCGTCACCTGCCCCATGATCCGCATCCACCCGGTGATCATCGCCCAGGCCGCGGCCACGTCGGCCTGCATGATGCCCGGGCGCTTCTTCCTGGGCGTGGGCAGCGGCGAGAAGCTGAACGAGCACATCCTCGGCGACCGCTGGCCGCCGACCGACGTGCGCCACGAGATGCTGGAGGAGGCGGTGGAGGTGATCCGCCTGCTCTGGCAGGGCGGCACCCGCAGCCACGAGGGCAAGCACTACCGGGTCGAGAACGCCCGAATCTACACCCTTCCCGAGGAACTGCCCCCGATCATCGTGGCCGCGGCCGGTCCCAAGGCGGTCGACCTGGCGGCGCGAACCGGCGACGGGTTCTGGGGTGTCTCCCCCCAGCAGGAGCTGCTCGAGCAGTTCGAGCGGGCCGGCGGCACGGGTCCCAAGTACGGACAGGTCACGGTCTGTTGGGCGGCCGACGAGGACGAGGCCAAGAAGACGGCCTACGAGATCTGGCCCAACGCCGGGATCAAGGGCGAGCTCTCACAGGAACTCCCCACACCCACGCACTTCGAGCAGGCGGCCCAGATGGTCAGGCCCGACGACCTGGCCGAGAGCGTGCCCCTGGGGCCCGACCCGGAGCGCCACCTGGCGTCGATCCGCCAGTACCTGGACGCGGGCTACGACCGCGTCTACGTCCACCAGATCGGCCCCGACCAGGAGGGGTTCTTCGACTTCTACCAGCGCGAGGTGCTGCCGAAGCTGAAGTAGCCCGGTGGCCGGCAAGGCGGCTACGTGGCCCGGCGGGTGGTCTTCGTCGCCTTCGACGTTGCCCTGGCCGGGGCCTTGGCCGGCGCCTTGGCCGCCCTGGCCGGGGCCTTGCCCGGCGCCGCCTTCGTCGCCTTGGCCGGTGCCTCGGTGACCTTCGTCGTCGCCTTGGCGGCCTTGGCCGCTGGCTTTCTCTTCGCCTTGGCCGCCGGCTCCGGGGCTTTGGCCGTCGGCACTGTGGCCGTGGCCCCCGGCGGGGACGCCGTCCGGCGAGCGAACAGGCCTGCGTCGAGCTCGGGCACGCCCTTCCATTCCTCGGGCGGGGGCTTGCCCATGCTGATGCGCCGCTCCATCTCGGCCGCCGCCTCGCGCTCGATGTCCTCGATGGATATGCGCGGTGTGCGAGCGAGACGCAGCTTCATGTGGGCACCGTTCTACGAGGAGGGGGCAGCGCCGGTACGTCCAGCCCGGTGCCTTCCCCATTCTCGCGTCGGCCCGGGCCCTCGGCAATGAATGTGAACTGGCTACATGCCGCCCGCATCTGAACCGCCGCGACCCGTCCGACGTCGGGGCCTGTGCCAGGATGCGGCGTGAGCCAGGTCGGCGACACGTCGGCCGCCGATTTCGCCTCGGGATCGGTCGACGACGGCGCCTTCGTGGCCCGCACCGACCGGGCCGAGGTCCTGCTCAGGGCGGCGGAGGCGGCCGAGTTCGCCGGGCCCGACCTCCCGCCGGGCTGGTTCGCCCGCCCGTGGGCCGATGGCGGGAGGGTCTACTTCGCCGACGGTGGCCTGGCCATCGACGGCGCCCTCGTCGGCAGCCGGACCCTCATCTCCGGTGGCCGTTCGATCGAGTTCGCCGCCACCTTCGCCGAGCGTCCCGACCAGCACGTGGGCTTCGGGGTCGACTACGTCCATCCCCCGTGGTGCATGTTCAGCACCAAGTGGGGTCGGCGCCTGTACGCCCGCACCCACTTCACCGTGGTGGAGGACAAGAAGCTGGCCGGGAGCTGGTTGGGCTCGCCGCACCGCTATGTCATCGACTGGCGGTTCCTGTACGTCGACTTCTCGGTCGACGGCGCCCGGGCCGCCCACCTGCTCGTCCCCATGCCCCCGGCCATGCGGCCGCTGGCCGGCAACGCCCGCCTGGGGGGCGTTCCCCTCGTCCTGCACTGGGCCCGGATGAGCCCGTACCGGCCGGCCGGATGCTTCACCTCGCGGGTGCTCGACCCGGGGGCGGCCGTGGCGTGGACAGAGGCGTCGTGGGCGGCGGACGAGCCGGACGGGACCAGCGTGGTCCTGGAGTGGAGGTCGGGCGACCGCCCGGCCCCGGACCGGACCTGGTCGGCGTGGGCCCGGCTACGGGCGGGCGTCACCCTGGGCCGCACGTCTCGCTACGCCCAGTACCGAGCCGCGCTCACCACCACCGACACGGCCACCACGCCGGTCCTGCGGGCCGTCAGCCTGGGCTACCGGTCCGGGGACAGGTCCAGCGGCTCGGCCGGCTCCGACTGAGGCTCGGGCTCAGGACGCCAGAAGCGGGGGACCAGGTCGGGCCCGACGGCGGCGCCGTCGCCGGAGTGGGCCGCGTACCAGAGCACCACGTCCTCCCGGTGGACGGGATCCCCGTTGAGGAAGCCGTCGACCTGGGCCCGGGCCCGCACGAGGTCGGTGGTGATCCCCTCGCCGTCGTCGATCTCCAGCTCGGAGTACCGGAGCACCCACACGTCGCCCACGCCGAACTCGGTGGCCTCGCCGTCGTCGGGCCCGGGGACCACCACGTAGGCCCGCCCGAACCGGTCGTCGCGCACCTGCCACGACCGCCCGTTGGCCGCCGAGCGGGGGCGCCGCGTCTCGTAGCGGATGGTGTGGAGCCGGCCGAACCCGGTGACCGGCGGGTCGTTGTGCTCCTGGACGGCGTTGTTGAGGGCGTCCGGGACGTCGAAGTCGAGGCGCCAGTAGGCGTGGTGGACGTGGGGCCGGCCGGTGGCCGGGTTCTGCACCGCGCCGAAACGCATCCGGGGCCGGATGCGGCCGTCGGCCGAGAGCCGCCACTCGCTGACGTACCGGTGCCAGCCCGCCTCCACCTGGCTGAGAACGACCAGGTCGTCCCCGTCGAGCCAGAGGGCGACCCCCCGGAAGTCCCCCTCCTCGGCCTCTGCGCCCACGACCGTGCCCGGCGCCTGGGCACACAGCCGGAACCCGGCGACGGGGTCGTCACCGGTGGCGACGAAGCAGGCCTCCGAGCTCTGCCAGAGGCGGTGGGTGCCGCCGTCGCCCTCGTACTCGAGGGTCAGGATGGGGACGTGGCCGCGACTGAGCACCCGCTTGCCCAGGTAGTCGACCTCCCGCAGCTCCACGCCGGACCCGTTGGCGCCGGAGGACGCCGAGGGCCGGACCACCACCAGCTCCCACAGGAGCTCGTCGCCCCGGAAGACCCGCACCCGGGCTTGCTGGTCACCGGCCACGGGGGCGCAGGGCGCCCCTCGAGGCACCCCTCGCTCGGGACCGGCGGGGACGCTCACGCCCGGCGGCGGTTCGAACAGCTCGCCGTCGGACGTGCGGACCCCCACGAGGCGATGGGTGCCGTCGGGCGAGCGGAGCCCGACCACGATCACCCGGTCGACGGTGCCGTCGGGATGCTCGATGTTGGCCAGGGGTGGGAGCGGGCGGTAGACCTCCACCCCTTCGGGGGGCCCGATCTCCGACGCGGCCCAGGAGAGCTCGTCCTCGGTGGGCGGGTACTGGCGGGACGTGTAGTCGAGGGCGTAGCTGTCGGGGTCGTCGAGCAGGCCGCGAACCTCCAGCACCCGGCCGCTGTCCATGTCCTGCACGGTGCCGACGAAGGGCGGGTTCCGATCGCCGTCCGATCCCTTCTCGAGGACGTCGTAGGCGACCAGCCACAGGTCGGCGCTGGGGAAGTCGCGCTTGATGACGGGCAGGGTGAGAAGCGACGCCGTGGCCCGGGCGACCAGGGCCTGGTGGGCGGGCTGGGCCTCCACCTCGACCCGCAGAGGGGTGTCGGACATCGCCGAACCTTACGCATCCCGGCAGGCACCCGGCGTCAGGCGCCGGCGGTCACGGCTCCCAGCTGACGATGGCGGCGGGGAGCACAGGCAGGGGCGGGCACAAGGCGCCGTCCCGCCTCACCAGCCACGACTCCAGGAGCCCGGCCAGCTCCCGGCGGACCGGACGGGTGTCGGGCAGCACCAGGTAGTCGCGGTACTCCTTCGCCGCCTCCGCCACGGTGGCGAACCGCGTCCGGCTGGCCACCTCGACGACCTCGACCTCCGGCTCCAGGCCCAGCTCCCGCAAGACGGCGACGGCGTCGAGGTACGTCGGACCGGGCTTGCGGGGAGCGCCGTGGAAATACCGCCACAGCGGGTCGAACACGGCGTCCGCCGAGAACGCCCCCAGGTAGAGAAAGGCCCGCCGTCGGGCCGCGGCGGTGAGCTTGGCCAGGAATCGGGGGGCGTCCTCCACGAGGGGCAGCACGTAGGAGGAGAGGGCCACGTCGGCCGGGGGCACCTCGACCTCCTCCCAACGACCCTCGACGCACCGCACGTTGGCGATGCCCCGCGCCCGGGCCTGGCGGCGCAGCAGGGTGAGCATGGCGGTACTGGGGTCGACGGCGGTGACCTCGGCCACGTGGGGCGCCAGGGTGAGGGCGAATCGGCCCGGGCCGGCCCCCACGTCGAGCACGGTGGTGCGCCGGCCCACCGTCCGCCGCACCCGGCGCAGGAACGGGTCGGTGGCGGCCGCCTCCAGCGACATACGCGCCGCGAACCGCCGGGCCCGGGAGTCCCAGTAGCCGGCTCCGGTGACGCCCCGGCCCGGCTCCAGCCGCTCCATCTCGGCCAGCCGGGCCCGCACCAGTTTGCGCCACCGTTGCGCTGCGTCCATGGTTTCAGTATCGACGCTGTGCTTTCCGAGAGATGAACCCGTCGCCGGGCCTGACGCGTGTCGTGCACGAGGTGCGAGGGGTCGCCATGGGCGACCGGACCTCGTTCGCCGACGGTGTGCTGACCGTGGCCGAGGACGAGGCCATCGCCCTGGTGGCGTCGCCTTCCCTGGCGTCCGTCCGCGTCTCGTGGGTGTCGCCGGGAGAGTCGGCCCGCATCGTGAAGGTGCTCGACGCGGTGGAGCCCCGCACCAAGGGCCCCGGTGGCGGCCCCACCTTCCCCGGCCTGCTCGGTCCGGTGGAGGGCGCCGGCAGCGGGCAGACACACGTCCTCCGCGGCGCAGCCGTGGTCGCCGCCGGCTACCTGCCCCGGGCCCAGGAGGCGGTGGTCGACATGTCCGGCCCGGCCGCCGCCCTGTCCCCGCTCGGGGCCACCCACAACCTGGTGGTGGAGTTCGAGCCCGCCGACGGGGCGGCGTGGGAGGACGTCGACGAGGCCCTGCGCCGGGGGACGCTGGCCCTGGCCGCCCGCCTGGCCGAGGCCGCCCTCCACGCCGAGCCGGACTCGGTGGAGGAGCTGCCGCCGGCGGGGACCACGGCCGACGGGCTTCCTCGGGTGGGGGCCGTCACCAACCTCCAGACCCAGGGCACGTTCAAGGACGTGTTCGTCCTGGGCCGCAGCTTCACCGGCCAGGACCCCGTTTTCATCGATCCCAACCAGGTCGACGACGGAGCGGTGGTGAGCGGCCAGTTCGGGCACCCGTCGCTCAAGAACCCCACCTACGTGCACCAGAACCATCCGGTGGTGAACGCGCTGCGGGCGCGGCACGGGCGCGACCTCTCCTTCGCCGGCCTGGTGGTCTCCCCCGAGCCCGTGAACCAGCGCCAGAAGGAGGAGGTGTCGAAGGCGGTGGCCCGCCTGTGCGCCGAGGCCGGGTGGGACGCGGCGATCGTCACCAAGGAGGGCGGTGGCAACGCCGACGCCGACATGGCCCTGAAGATGGACGCCCTGGAGGACCTGGGCGTCACCGCGGTCGGGCTGTTCGCGGAGATGGCGGGGGCGGAGGGCACCGGTCCGTCGGTCGTGGTGCCACCGGAGCGGGCCACGGCCATGGTCAGCACCGGCAACTACGACGAGCGGCTCACCCTGCCCGCGGTCGAGGTGGCCCTCGGGGGGGCCGAGGTGGCCCTGCTGGGGGTCCCGGCCACCGCCGAGCTGGACCTGCCCACCGCGGTCGTGTACTGCTCACTGAGCCCGCTCGGCTGGGGCCGACTTACCTGCGGAGGATCGTGACCTGCTCATGAACGTCGTGCCGTGAGGGTCGTCCATTACGTCAACCAGTTCTTTGCCGGCCTCGGTGGGGAGGACGCGGCCGGTTCGGGCCCCGACTCCCGTGAGGGGACGGTCGGGCCCGGACGGCGCCTCGACGAGCTTCTCGGTGACGACCACCAGATCGTGGCCACCGTCTGGTGCGGCGACGACTACGCCTCCCGGGAGGGGGCGGTCGAGGAGGTCCTCGACCTCGTCCGGGGGTACCAGCCCGACCTGGTGGTGGCCGGGCCGGCCTTCACCAGCGGCCGCTACGGGCTGGCCTGCGCCCGGGTGGCGGCCGCGGCCACCGCTGCCGGCATCCCGGCGGTGGCGGCCATGCACCCCGACAACCCCGGCCTGGACGAGGCCGGCGCTGCGCCCGTCGTGGAGAGCGGTGAGGCCGCCCGCCGGATGGCCCCGTCGCTCGACACCCTGGCCGGTGCGGTCCGCGCCCTGCTGGAGGGGGCCACGCTCACCGCCGAGCACGGGCGCATCGGCGCCGTCCCCCGCCTGGGACGGCTGGCCGACAAGCCGGCCGCGGAGCGGGCCGTCGACCTGGTGCTGGCCCGCCTGGGCGGAGACCGCGCCGCCACGGAGGTGCCACTCCCCCGTTTCGACGCGGTGACGCCGGCGGCGCCGGTCGAGGACCCGTCGAAGGTCACCGTGGCCCTGCTCACCGAAGGTGGGCTGGTGCCCGACGAGAACCCGGGATCGCTGGAGTCGGCCCGGGCCACCCGGTGGCTCCGCTACCCGTTGGAGGGCCGCGACAGCATGGCCGCCGGCGAGTGGCGGTCCGTCCACGGCGGCTTCTCCACCGTGCCGGCCAACGCCGACCCCAACCGCATCCTGCCCCTCGACGTCGCCCGCGAGCTGGAGCGGGAGGGTGGCATCGGCGGCCTGTTCGGCGAGTACTTCGTCACCACCGGCAACGGCACCTCGGTGGCCAACGCCCGCCGCTTCGGCATCGAGTGGGCGGCCGACCTCCGCCACTCCGGGGCCCGGGCCGCCATCCTGACCTCCACCTGAGGGACGGGCACGCGTTGCGGGGCAACGCTGGCAAAGGAGCTGGAGCGGGCCGGGATCCCCACCGCCCTGCTCTGCAACCTGGTGTCCATCGCCCAACGGGTGGGAGCACCGAGGATCGTGCCGACACGGGGCATCCCGTTCCCGTCCGGCGACCCGTCGCTCGACCCGGAGGCGGAGCGGGCGTGGCGCCGCCGGCTGCTCGAGCGGGCCCTGGTTGCAGTGTCCACCCCGGTGTCCAAACCGACCGTCTTCGCGGAGGATTAGATGAGTGCCGTCGTGATCCGGGCCGCCGGCCAGGTGCTGGCCCACACCCCCAGCCTGGCCGCCCTCGGCTCGAAGCCCAGCCGCGAGCTGCCCAAGAGCGAAGAGGCGCGGGCCGCGTTCAGCTCCGCGCTGCGCACCTTCGAGCAGGCCGTCGCCTACCCGCCCCACCAGGCCTACGTGAACGCACTCCATCCCCGCGACCTGCCCCCCCGACCCTGGACCGACGTCGCCCCGAGCGGCGCCACCCGCTGGGGGCCGGCGGGCGAGATCATGCCCGAGGAAGAGTTCCTGGGCCTGCTGGCGGCCATGGACGCCTTCGACCTGCTCACCCTCTCCGGCGACGCCGCCGACCGGGCCGCGGCGGCTCTGGCCGGCCACCCCCTGGCCAAGAAGATCGACCTCGACCGCGTCGACAAGGCACGGGGCGACGCGGCCAAGGCGGGCGCCGAGCCGGCGGCCGAGGCCGTCCCCGGCCTGGCGGCCATGCGCTCGGGCCAGGCCGACGACAACTCCCTCGCCGGCATGGTCCTGCTCGACAACCTTGCCGCCAAGGCCACCGCCACCCTGGCTCTCCTCCACCTGCTGGAGGCGTCGGGCATCGACCCGGCCTCGATCGACTACGTCATCGGCTGCGGCGAGGAGGCGGTCGGCGACCGCTACCAGCGGGGCGGGGGGAACATGGCCAAGGCCGTGGCCGAGGCCGCCGGGTGCACCGACGCGTCCGGGGCCGACGTCAAAAACTTCTGCGCCGCCCCCGTGCCCGCCCTCGTCGTTGCCTCCAGCCTGGTGGCGTCCGGGGTGTTCGGGCGGGTGGCGGTCGTGGCCGGCGGCTCCATGGCCAAGCTGGGCATGAAGTTCCAGGGCCACCTCAAGCACGGCCTGCCCGTCCTGGAGGACGTGCTCGGCGGTGCCGCCGCCATCGTCGAGCCCGACGACGGCGTCTCGCCCCGGGTGCGCCTCGACGTGGTGGGCCGCCACACTGTGTCGGCCGGCGGCTCGAACCCGGCGGTCATGGGCGCCCTGGCCCTCGACCCCTTGGTCCGGGCCGGTATCCGGACCACCGAGATCGACGACTTCGCCACCGAGCTGCACAACCCGGAGATCACCGAGCCCCAGGGTTCCGGGAACGTCCCCGAACGCAACTACCGCACGATCGCGGCTCTCGCCGCCCAGCGGGGCGACATCGGCCGCGACGAGATCCCCGCCTTCGTGACCCAGCGGGGCATGCCCGGGTACGCTCCGACCCAGGGCCACCTGGCCTCGTCGCTCTGCTACCTCCCGCACGCCGTCGAGCGACTGACCAACGGAGACGCGGAGAACGTCATGCTGATCGCCAAGGGAAGCCTGTTCCTGGGCCGGATGTGCCAGCTCTCCGACGGGATGAGCGTGCTGCTGGAACGGAACGGGGCCCGCCCGTGAGCGCCCTTCTGGAAGCCACCAAGGAGAACTTCTCCGAGCTCATCGCCGAGGGGACGGTGCTGCTCGACGTCTGGGGCCCGTCCTGCCAGCCGTGCTTCGCCCTCATGCCCCACGTGGAGCGGCTGGCCGAGGTCGACGACGACCTCACCGTGGTCAAGCTGGAGGCCCCCAAGGCCCGGCGCATCTGCATGTCGCTGGGCCTGTTGACCCTGCCGTCGTTCGTGATCTTCCACGACGGCGAGGAGGTGGCCCGGCTATCCGATCCGAACCTGTCCGCTGACAAGTTCACGGCCTGGGTCGACGAGACCCTGGCCGGCATACGGAAGGTCTAGATGTCCGAACCGATTCGGAAGGAGGTGTGAAGCCGTGCTCGAGAACAAGATGGTGATCGCCCTTGGCGAGCGCGATGGCATCTCCGGACCCGCCATCGCCGCCTGTGTCGAGGCCGCGGGGGGCAAGGTGGCGTTCGTCGCCACCGAGTGCTTCGTCTGAACCGCGGCCGGCGCCATGGACCTGCAGAGCCAGGAGACGATCCTCCGGCTCAGCGAGACCCACGGACCCGAGAACCTGCTGGTGCTCATCGGCGCTCCCGACCCGGAAGCGGCCGAGATCTCAGCGGAGACCGTGGTCCTCGGTGATCCCGCCTACGCAGGCGCCCTGGCCGGGGCCCAGTTGGGCCTCGACGTCTATCACGTGCTCGAAGAGCCGGTCCGCCGGGCCGTCCCCGACGACGTATGGGAGGCCCAGATCGGCGTGATGGCCGACATCCTCGAAGCCGACGCCCTGGGGGCGGCGGTGGGGGCCATGCGGGAGAAGAAGCCGACCTGAAGACCAGCGTCGACGAGATCGCCGACGGCGTCTACCGGCTGTCCACGTTCGTTCGCGACGTGGAGCCCGACGGGATCACGTTCAACCAGTTCCTGCTCCAGGCCGACCAGCCGCTGCTGTTCCACTGCGGCCAGCGCTGGCTGTTCGACGAGGTGTCGCACACCGCGGCCAGGGTCATGCGCCTGGATCGGCTGCGGTGGGTCAGCTTCGGGCACCTGGAGGCGGACGAGTGTGGGTCGCTCAACGACTGGCTGGCCGCCGCCCCCGACGCCCAGGTGGCCCACGGGGCGGTCGGGTGCGAGGTCTCGATCGACGACCTGGCCGTGCGCCGGCCCGTCCGCCTCGACGACGACGAGAAGATCGACCTGGGGGGCAAGCGGGTGCGGCACCTGCAGACGCCGCACGTCCCCCACGGGCTCGACGCCTGCCTCCTCTTCGAGGAGCGCACCCGAACCCTGCTGTGCGGCGACCTGTTCGCCCACACCGGGGAGGGGCCGCCCACGCGCGACGACGACGTGGTCGAGCGGGCCCTCGCCGGCCGGACCCCCTACGGGTCGATCTGCCTGAGCCCGGGCACCGCCCCCACCATCCGGCGCCTGGCCGACCTGGAGCCGGCCACCCTGGCCATCATGCACGGCTCGTCGTTCGACGGGGACTGCCAGGAGGCCCTGGAGGCTCTGGCCGACGGCTACCAGCGCCGGCTGGAGCGCCAGGTCGGCTGAACGACCCGGTCGCGACTCTCCCCCCTGGGCGGTGTACTTGCGCGCAAAGGTGGGTGGGCACCTAACGTCCCGGCGATGACGTCGGTCACCGACAGGCCGGAGTGGCGAGCCCTCCGGGACCACTTCGCCGAGATCTCGGGCGCCCACCTCCGGGACCTGTTCGGGTCCGACCCGGCCCGGAGCCAGCGGATGGCGGTGCAGGCCGGCGACCTCTACCTCGACTACTCCAAGAACCGCCTGACCGACGAGTCTGTCCGCCTGCTGGTGGCCCTGGCCGAGGCATCGGGCCTCCGGGAGCGGATCGACGACATGTTCGCCGGCCGCCGGATCAACCGGACCGAGGACCGGCCCGTCCTGCACGTTGCCCTCCGGGCGCCCCGCGGCGAACGGATCGAGGTCGACGGCCACGACGTGGTGGCCCCCGTCCACGCCGTGCTGGACCGGATGGCGGCGTTCGCCGACCGCGTCCGCTCCGGCGAGTGGACCGGCTTCACCGGCCGGCGCATCGCCAACGTGGTCAACGTCGGCATCGGGGGGTCGGACCTGGGGCCGGCCATGGCCTACGAGGCCCTCCGCGACTACGGCGACCGGTCGCTGACCGTACGGTTCGTGTCGAACGTGGACGGGGCCGACTTCTGGGAGGCAACCGCGGGCCTGGACCCGGCGGAGACCCTGTTCGTGGTCTCGTCCAAGACGTTCACGACCATCGAGACCGTCACCAACGCCACCACGGCCCGCAACTGGCTGCTCGAGGGCCTGGGCGACGAGCAGGCGGTGGCCAGCCACTTCGTGGCCGTGTCGACCAACACGTCGAAGGTGGCCGAGTTCGGCATCGACCCGGCCAACATGTTCCAGTTCTGGGACTGGGTCGGCGGCCGGTACTCGTTCCCGTCGGCCATCGGGCTGTCGCTGATGGTGGCCATCGGTCCGGCCCGGTTCCGGGAGATGCTGGCCGGGTTCCGCACCATGGACGAGCACTTCCGCACCGCGCCGTTCGAACGGAACATGCCCGTGCTGCTGGGGCTGATCGGGGTGTGGTACGACGACTTCTTCGGCGCCCAGACGCACGCCGTCCTCCCCTACAGCCACCACCTGTCGTACTTCCCGGCCTACCTCCAGCAGCTGGACATGGAGAGCAACGGCAAGTCGGTCGACCTGGAGGGCCACCCGGTCGACGTCCAGACCGGGCCGGTGGTGTGGGGCCAGCCCGGCACCAACGGCCAGCACGCGTTCTACCAGCTCATCCACCAGGGCACGAAGCTGGTGCCGTGCGACTTCGTCGGCTTCTGCCAGGCCGACCACCCGGTGCCCGGCCACCACGACCTGCTCATGGCCAACTTCTTCGCCCAGACCGAGGCCCTGGCCTTCGGCCGGCGGGCGGAGGAGGTGGCGGCCGAGGGCGTCCCGCCCCACCAGGTGCCGCACCGCACCTTCCCGGGCAACCGCCCCACCAACACCATCCTCGCCCCCCGGCTCACCCCTGCGGTGCTCGGCCAGCTGGTCGCCCTCTACGAGCACAAGGTGCTCACCCAGGGCGTGGTGTGGGGGATCAACTCGTTCGACCAGTGGGGCGTCGAGCTGGGCAAGGCCCTGGCCGACCGGATCGTGCCGGAGCTGGCCGCCCCCGCGACCGCCCCGGACGTGGGCCACGACAGCTCCACGGCAAACCTCATCCGCCGCTACCGGAGCATGCGGTGAAAGGGCCCGAGCTCGTCCTCGTGCGCCACGGAGAGACGGAGTGGACGCTGTCGGGCCAGCACAGCGG
>JALYGL010000252.1 GCA_030777125.1 Actinomycetota bacterium | reverse complement strand
TTCGGCGTGCCCTTCCGGGGGGTGCTGGCCCTGTGGGTCGGCTTCGCCGACCTCATCCCCCTGGTCGGCGCCACCCTCGGGGCCATCCCCACCGTGGCCGTGGCCTTCCTGCACTCGACCACCGCGGGCATCGGCGTCCTGGTCTTCTACATCGTCTACCAGCAGTTCGAGAACCACGTGCTGCAGCCGGCCGTCATGTCGAAGACGGTCCACATCAACCAGCTCTTCGTGCTGGTGAGCGTGCTCATCGGCGTGGAGCTGTTCGGCATCCTCGGTGCCCTCCTGGCCATCCCCGCCGCCGGCGTCATCTCGGTGGTGGCGCGCGACCTGTGGGACCAGCGTCAGGGCAAGTTCAAGGAGGAGCCCACCATCGGCGAGGACGAGATCCCGGTGTCCGAGGTCTTGGACGAGGGGCAACCGCCGGAGCCGGCGCCCCAGCCCGGCGCCGATGCGGAGCCGGCGCCCGAGCCCGAGCCCGGCGCCGGGCCCGAGCCCGCAACCGAGGCCGCGCCCGGCCCGGACCCGGGGTCCGAGGCGGCCTCCGATCCGGTGCGGGTGCCCCCGGACTGATGACGGTGCCTCCCGCTCAGGAGGCCGCTCGGGCCTCGCCTCCCGCTCAGGAGGCCGCTCGGGCCTCGTCTCCCGCTCAGGAGGCCGCTCGGGCCTCGGAGGTGGTGGAGGTCGAGGGCCACATCATCGACTCGCTGATCTTGGCCAAGGTGCTCGACGTCATCCTCGAGGCCGGCGCCGACTACCGGATGCTCGACGTGCACATCGGCCGCACCAACGTCGATCCCAGCCGGGCCCGCCTGGAGGTGACCGCCGACGACGACGACGCCCTCGCCGCCCTGGTCGCCGAGCTGCAGGTGCACGGGGCCAACCGCGTCGCCCACGAGGAGGCGGCCACGGCGCAGGCCGGCACCGACGGGGTCCTCCCGGCCGGGTTCTACGCCACGACCAACCTGCCGACCCAGGTGTGCATCGGCGGCCAGTGGGTCGACGTCGAGAACCCGGAGATGGACTGCGCCCTGGTGGTGACCCCCGAGGGGCGGGTCCGGACCCGACCCATGCACCGGGTCCGAGCGGGCGAGCCGGTGGTGGTGGGGCGGGCCGGCGTCCGGGTCCAACCCCTGGAGCGTCCCCGGGGAGCGAGCCCGTTCGAGTTCATGACGTCCGAGGTGTCCTCGGAGAAGCCCAAGGACCTGCTGGTCGGCCAGGTGGCCGACCGCATCCGCCGGGCCAAGGCTCTGGGCGGCAAGGTGCTGGCCGTGTGCGGACCGACGGTCATCCACACCGGCGCCGGTCCCCACGTGGCCGCCATGGTCCGCGCCGGCATGATCGACGTGCTCTTCGCCGGGAACGGCTTCGCCGCCCACGACATCGAGTCCAACGTCCTGGGGACGTCCCTCGGCGTCCCACTCTGCGACGGGCCGCCGGTGGAGGGAGGCCACAGCAACCACCTGCGGGTGATCAACGAGGTCCGCCGGCGGGGCTCCATCGCCGCCGCGGTGGCCGAGGGGTATGTCACCTCGGGCGTGATGTACGAGTGCGTCACCCACTCGGTGCCGTTCGTCCTCGGAGGGTCACTCCGCGACGACGGTCCGCTGCCCGACGTCGTCACCGACGTGGTCGAGGCGGCCGACGCCATGCGGGCGCTGGTGCCCGGCGTGGCCGTGGCCCTCATGCTGGCGTCGACGCTGCACGCCATCGCGACCGGGAACATCCTGCCCGCGGGCGTGGAGACCTACTGCGTCGACATCAACCAGGCGGTGGTCACCAAGCTCACTGACCGCGGAAGCCACCAGGCCCTGGGCATCGTGACCGACGTGGGCCTGTTCCTGCAGACCCTCACCGCCCATCTGGCGTGACCGCGCAGTTGGGGTGGGGGCGGCGGTTCCTCATGTGCCCGCCCGAGCACTTCGGCGTCCTGTACGAGATCAACCCGTGGATGCACCGGGAGGTGACCGTCGACCTCGACCGGGCCCGGGCCCAGTGGGACGGCCTGGTGGCGGCCCTGGAGGGGGCCGGCGCCCAGGTGGAGCGGCTGGAGGCCCGGCCCGGCCTGCCCGACCTGGTGTTCACGGCCAACGCCGGCATGGTCAACGGCGGGCGGTTCGTGCCCAGCCGGTTCCGCCATCCGCAACGCGCTCCTGAGGTGCCGCACTACGTGGACTGGTTCGCAGCCCACGGGTACTCGGTCGAGGAACTGCCCGCCGGCGTCGCCCACGAGGGCGCGGGCGACGCCCTCCCGTTCGGCGGCGTGTTCCTGTCCGGCTACCGCTACCGCTCCGACGCCGCCGCCCACGCCGCGCTGTCCCGGCTGCTGGGCGCGGCGGTGCGGCCGGTGGAGTTGGCCGATCCTCGCTTCTACCACCTCGACCTCACCTTCTGCCCCCTCGACGACCGGCGGGCCCTGGTGGCCCCGCACTGCTGGGACTCCTACGCCCGGCGGGTCGTCGAGGCACTGGTGCCGGAGCCGATCGTGCTCGACGACGACGAGGTGGTGGCCTTCTGCGCCAACTCCGTCGTGGTGGGGACGGCGGTGGTGATGCCCGCCTGTCCCCCATCGCTGGGACGCCGGCTGGAGGCGGCCGGCTTCGACGTGGCCGTGGCGCCGGTGGGTGAGTTCGCCAAGGCCGGCGGCGCCTGCCGCTGCCTCACCCTGGCGCTGGACGTAGCGCTTCCTCCAACCGGCCCGACGGGTCGTGGAGCACGGGACGTACTCCCACCATCGACGGCCGGCGGGGCGGCTCGCTGAACCCGAACCGCACCGGAGGGTCGACCGGCCGGAGCGGGCCCAGGTCGCGTCCGTCGAGCGACGCCCACCCGTGGGCGAGCGGCCGGTAGGAGACGGCCTGGTACCACTCCTGCACCCCGGTGGGGCTCACGCCCCAGGTCCGAACGCCCAGCAGCCGGCGGGCAACGGGCGCCTCCACCCACCGGGTGAACCACGGCGGGCGGCGGACCGGTACCCGCAACGCCCATCCAGCCACCAGATGCAGCTCCAGCCGGAGCTCCGGCGCGTGCACGGACACGCCTCGCCCGGACGCTCGCACCCGCAGCGGCGTGACCACCGTGTCGTCGAACCCGTACACCGCCGAGACGAACCGTCCTGCTTCCGGGGTCGGCACGAGGAGCCGGCGGGTGCCGCCGGGCAGGGCCCACATGAGGTCGTCGACCGGCCCCATCGGAGACGCCTCCCAGTGGCCGAGCACGAACCGGTCGCCGGAGGAGAACCCGGCGCTGACAATGTGTCCTACGAGGACGTGCCGGCCCGTTCCGCCGCCTCTCGCCGGCTCCGGGTGGCGATCCGCCAGATGGCCACCGCGAACGCCACCGACACCGCGGCCAGGGCCAGGTGGACCACCTTGAACCCGGTGGAGCGGGCGTCGCCCACGATGTTGCGCATGCGGACGCCCCAGATGAGGACCGTCCACACCGCGGCGGCGCGCAGCACGAGCGATTCCTTTCGGGTCATGAGACGACGGTAGCGGACGACTGCGGGTTCCGGGCGTCGTTGAGAGCGTCGCCCAGCAGGTTGATCCCGAGCACACCCAGGGCGATGGCCGCTCCCGGGAAGACCGACATCCACCACGCCACCCGAAGGAAGCGCTGGGCGTTGCTGGTCAGGTAGCCCCAGCTCATGACGTTGGGGTCGCCCAGCCCGATGAAGCTGAGGCTGGCCTCGAGCAGGATGATCCGCGAGCCCAGCAGCGAGACCACCACGATCACCGACGGGAGCAGGTTGGGCAGGACGTGACGGGCGAGGATCCGGGCGTCGGAGGCGCCGAGGGACCGCGCCGCGGCCACGAAGTCGCGCTCGCGCAACGAGAGGGCGTCGGCCCGGACGACCCTGGCCAGCAGGGGCCACGACGTGACCCCCAGGACGAGGATCAGGTTGTCGACACCGGCGCCGAACAGGGCGATGACGAGCAGGGCGAGGAAGAACCGGGGCACGGACTGGAACAGATCGGTGACGCGCATCAGCAGGTCGTCGACCAGCCCGGCGCGGAACCCGGCGACGGCACCCACCGCCACTCCGATGACGGTGGCGATGGCGACCACCCACAGCACGACCTGGGTCGAGGTACGGGCGCCGTGGATCACGCCGCTCAGGACGTCGCGCCCCAGGTTGTCGGTGCCCATCAGGTGGCCGTCGGACGGCGCCTGCAGCGGTGGGGCGACGGTGCGGAAGGGGTCGGACGGTGCCAGCTGGGCGGCGAACAGAGCCACCCCGACCAGCGCCACGGTGATCACCAGGCCGAGGAGACCGGCCGGGTTGCGCAGCAAGCGCAGCACCGCGCCTCGCTCCGGGACGGGCGTCGGCCCCTCCGTCGCCCCCGCGGGAAGCTCAGCGGTAGCGGATTCGGGGGTCGATGTAGGCGTACGCAAAGTCGGTGAGCAGGTTGGCGACGACGACGCTGAAGGCGACGAGCAGCACCATGCCGAGCAGGATCGGGTGGTCCCGCTGCTCGGCGGCGGTGAGGAGGAGCCGGCCCAGCCCGGGCCAGCCGAAGACGGTCTCCACCAGGACGGCGCCGGAGAAGAGGAACCCCATGCGGCTGCCGACGATCGTCACGACCGGCAGCAGGGCGTTGGGCAGGGCGTGGCGGAGGAGCGTGCCGGTGGTGGAGAGGCCCTTGGCCGAGGCCGTCCGCACGTAGTCCCTCGCCCGCTCCTGGAGGAGCCCGCTGCGGGTGACCCTGGCGATCAGGGCCACCTCGGACACGGCCAGCACCAGGGCCGGCAGCACCAGGTGGTGGGCGACGTCGGCCACGTGGGCCCACCCGGTGTACGCCGTCCGGGCGTCGGTCATGCCC
>JALYGL010000251.1 GCA_030777125.1 Actinomycetota bacterium | reverse complement strand
ACCACCACCATGGCCCCGGTGCCGACGACGGCGGCGACGGCCAGTCCGACGGTCAAGGCGAGGGCCAGAGCCCGCAGGCGCACGAAGCCACGGGTCTCGTCCTCGTCGTAGGCGATGTTGAGGGCGGTCACCAAGGCGAGCACGCCCTTGGACGCTCCGACGAGCGCGACCACGACGCTGATCGCCAGGCTGAGCCCGAGGCCGGTCTCGCCCTGACCGGTCACGGCCGTCATCTGGTCCCGCACGACGCTGGCGGCGTCGGCCGGCAGGGTGGCGAGAACGGTGTCCAGCTGCCGGCTCACGTCGGCGGGGTCGGCAATCAGGCCGTAGAGCGATATCACGGCGACGAGCGCCGGCACCAGGGCGAGAAAGACATAGAAGGCGGCGCCGGCGGCGATGAGGGAGGCGTTGTCGACCTTGAGCTGCTTGACCGTGCGCTTGAGGATCGCCTTCCATCCCGGGCCGGGGATGTCAGTGGGGGAGTCGGCACCCCGGCCGGCCTCGGACTCCGGCGCCGGCGTCGGTGTCGCCACCGAGCGTCGGGCGGGGCGGCCCTCGCTCGGCGGCGGGTCCGTCGCCGGCTCCCGGGAGGGGGCAGGGGTGGCGAGCTCGGAGCGGAAGCGCTCGAGCTCGTCGTGGAGCTGGCGGCGCAGGATGAGGCGGTCGGCCAGGCCACCATCGCCTCGGGGCTTCCAGTCGAGGTCGACCGCGATGCGGGAGCGGCCCCCGCCCATGTCCTCGAACGACACCGTTCCGGAGTGCGGTCGGTCTCGTCCCTCCCAGGCGATGCGCTGGAGCGGCACCTGCTCGACCACGCCAGCCTCGAAGTCCTCGGACCGGCCTTCGAGCAGCACCACCCAGTCCACCCGTCCCGGATCGGTGGGGCGCCGCTCGGACATGCCGCCGAGAAAGGTGGGGATCCGCTCCGAACGGGTCCAGCACTCGTAGGCGACGTCGAGGGGCGCGTCGAGCTCGACGGCGGCGGAGACCGGCGTCTCGGGCACCGTCGTGGTGGTGGTCGTCGGCGTCATGTCGTCAGTCCCCTCATCGCGTCGCGCTTTCGGCGACGATGGTCGACGCCGTCACTATCCGAAAGGATGGGACGGGAAACGGGACCGGAGGTCCCGTCCCCCTACTTTACGTAACGGATATTATCGGCGGCAGCCGGGCGGCGGTGGGCTCGTCACGCGGTCATCGGAGGTCCTCACCACTTCCTCCCACGGTGACGGGTTCTACGATGAGGCGGTGGGACGCACCGCCACCCGATCGGGGGGAGCCGACATCGTCGACGACGAGGAGCTCCGGTGACGCCGCGGCTGGTGGCCGCACCGACCCGGGTCGAGGCGGCCGGGAACCCGCCCAAGCTGATCGACGAGTACGTCGGTCGCCTGAGCACCGGCCACGATGGGCTCAGCATCGCCCACATGCGCAGTCCCGGCGGCTGGCTCGAGCCCGGCCAGACCCCGGAGTTCGACGAGTTCACCGTCGTGCTGCGGGGCCGGCTGCGAGTCACCAGCGCCGAGGGTGACCTCGAGGTCAGCGCCGGTCAGGCGGTGATCGCCCCTGCTGGGAGGTGGGTGCGCTACTCCACGCCCGATCCCGAAGGGGCGGAGTACGTCGCGGTGTGCCTACCGGCGTTCTCCCCCGCCACCGTGCACCGCGACGAGCGCTGAGGCCACCGTCGTACGCTTGGCCCATGCCCGAACCTGAGACGCTCCGGCCGCCGAGCTTCACCTCGCTCGACGAGGAGCGCCGGCACCGCAAGGAGCGCTTGGCGGCGGCGTTTCGCATCTTCTCCCGCCTCGGCTACGACGAGGGGATCGCCGGGCACATCAGCGCCCGCGACCCCGAACGTCCCGGGCACTTCTGGGTCAACCCTTTCGCCCGGTGGTTCGGCCACCTGCGCGCCTCGGATCTGGTGCTGGTCGACCACGACGGCGAGGTCGTCGAGGGCGACGGCCGGGTCAACACCGCAGCGTTCGCCATCCACTCCCAGGTCCACGCCGCCCGACCTGACTGCATGGCCGCCGCCCACGCCCACTCGCTCCACGGCAAGGCGTGGTCGTCGCTCGGTCGGCGCCTGGCGCCGCTCACCCAGGACGCCTGCGTCTTCTACGACGACCACGGCCTCTACGACGACTACCGCGGCGTGGTCCGTGAGACCGACGAGGGCAAGCGCATCGCCCACGCTCTCGGCGACGCCAAGGCGGTCATCCTGCGCAACCACGGCCTGCTCAGCGTGGGCCACTCCGT
>JALYGL010000250.1 GCA_030777125.1 Actinomycetota bacterium | reverse complement strand
GGCGCGACCAGAGGGCCGGTGACGGTGCGGAGCACCGCAGCCGGCGTGCGGCCGAGCGACCGGGCCACGTCGTCGAGCACCGGCGGCGCCTGCATGGCCGACGAGTACACCGCGCTCACGGCCAAGGGCAGGAACAGCACCAGGTAGGCGAAGACCAGCACCGGAAGGCGCTGGTACAGACCGGCGGTGTACCGGGCCGAGAAGAACACCAGCGACAGGGCGATGACGATGCCGGGGAGGGCGTGGCCGACGTACGCCGAGCGCTCGAAGGTGGCCGCCAGGCGGCTGCGGTGGCGGGCGGCCAGCAGGGCCACCGGTAGGGCCGCCGCGGCGGTGACCACGGCGCCGAGCGCCGAGACCAGCACCGAGCCCCGGGCCGCCTCCCACACCGGGCCGAAGCCCTGGTGCTCCTGCACCGTCTCGGCCAGCCACCGGGCCAGGGTGACGGCCGGCACCCCCAGGGCCAGGACGGCGACCGTCACCGGCAGGGCCAGGGCCGCCACCCGCCAGGGGCCCAGCCGGACCAGCGCCGGGCGGCGGGCGGGCGCCCGTCCTCCGGAGTGGTAGCGGGCGCGGCCCCGGGTGCGGGCCTCGGCCACCACGACGGCGAGCGTGAACACCAACAGGAGGCAGCCGAGGATGGCAGCCGGGGTGCGGTCGAAGCTGGCCCGGTAGGACTGGTAGATCACCCGGGTGAAGCTGTCGAAGCGCAGGATGGAGACGGCCCCGAAATCGGACAGGACGTAGAGGAACACGAGCAGGCCGCCGGTGGCCGCCGCCGGACGCAGCTGGGGCAGGGTGATGCGGACGAACGTGCGCGCCGGCCCGTCGCCCAGCGATCGGGAGACCTCGTCGTAGGCGGGGTCGAGCCGCTCGAGGGCAGCGGACACCGGCAGGTACACGTACGGGTACGAGAGCAGGGTCAGCGTCAGCCAGGCCCCGGCGAACCCGGTCAGGCTCGGGAACGCGGCCACGTAGGCGAACCCGCCGACGTAGGTGGGGACGGCCAGCGGAAGGGCGGCCACCACGCGCCACGCCCGCCGCCCCGGAAGGTCGCAGCGGACCGTGAGCCAGGCCAGGGCCACCCCCAGTGCCGCGGCGGCGGCGGTGACGGCCGTGGCCAGCCCGAAGCTGCGGCCCAGCAGCCGCACGGTGCGCTCCGTGGCCAGCGTGTCGAACACCGGCCCCCACCCCCGCTCGCCGGCCCGGACGGCGAGGTAGGCGACCGGCAGCAGGGCGGCCAGGGTCACAGCCGCGGCCGGGAGGACGAGGAGCATGGGAGGCCGACCTCGGCCCGCCCCACGTTCCCGCCCGGTGGCCCCGTCCCCCGGGGAAGGGCGCGGAATGGTCGTGGCCGGAAGCATTAGGTGTACCTAACGCCAGTCTATTGACGACCCTGACGTTCCGGTCCTCCTTCCGGTGGGCCAGAGTGGGTGCCGGCATGGCCGTCGCCGTCTCCGTCCGCACCCTCCGCCACGGCTACGCCACCGAGGCCGGCCACCTCACCGTGCTCGACAGCGTCGACGTCGACGTCCCGGCCGGCGGGTACCTGGCCGTCACCGGGTCGTCCGGGGCGGGCAAGACCACGCTCCTTTCGCTCCTGGGTGGCCTGGAACAGGTCCAGGCCGGACGGGTGGAGGTCGGCGGCCGGGAGATCTCGGCCCTGAGCGGCGACGCCCTGGCCGCCTACCGCCGAACGACCGTGGGCTTCATCTTCCAGCACTTCGGGCTCCTCGACACACTGACCGCGGTGGAGAACGTGGAGCTGGCGTGCACCCTGGCCGGGCTCCGCCCCGGGGCCCGGCGGCGGCGGGCGGCCGAGTTGTTGGCCGACGTCGGTCTGACGGCCCGGGCCGGCCACCGTCCGGCGGCGCTGTCCGGTGGCGAGCGCCAGCGGGTGGCCATCGCCCGGGCCCTGGCCAACCGCCCGCCGCTCCTGCTGGCCGACGAGCCCACCGGCAACCTCGACGGCGAGTCGACGGCCATGGTCGTGCACCTGCTGGAGCGGGTGCGGTCGGAGCTCGGCTGCACCCTCGTGCTCGTCACCCACGACCGGTCGCTGGCCGCTCGGGCGGCCCAGCGCCTGGTCCTGGAACCGGCTCGGGCCCGGCCTGCGTGGCCCGAACGCAGCAGCCGGCCTGCGTGGCCCGAACGCGGCAGCCAGTGAGGTGGCGGGACGCGGCGTCGCTCGCGGCCAAGAGCCTGCGCCGGCGGTTCGGACGCTCGGTGCTCACCGTGCTGGCCGTCGCCCTGGCCGCCACCCTGCTCACCGCCCTGGTGACGATCGCGGGTACGGCCCAGACCAAGGTGCTGAGCGAGCTGTCCCGGGGCGGCCCCCTGGCCGGCATCAAGGTGGCCGCGGCCGCCCCCGACCCGTCGCAGATCGACAACGACAACGCCCGTCCGGGGCCACCGAAGGACCTCGACGACGCCGTCCGCCGGGCCATCGTGGCCCTCCCGGGTGTCGAGTCGGTGGTGCCATTGGTCGCCAGCCAGGTCGTGGTCGTCCCCCCCGACCCGCCGGTGAGGGCCGACGTGCTGGCCGGGCTGCCGCCGGTGCCGTCGACCCTGCCCCGGCCGACCTCCAGCAGCGAGGCGCCCCGGCCCACCGCCTCCACGGTGCCGGGCCAGGTCCGGGCTCCGGACCCGTTCACCGAGAGCGTGGTCGGCGTCGACCTCGACCGGGCCGACCAGCTGCCCATCACCGTGCTGGCCGGCCGTCTGCCGGTCAACCACGCCCTCAACGAGGTGGCCGTCACCCAGGGCTACCTGGCGCGGATGGGGCTCAACCGCCAGCACGCCGCCGCCGTGGTCGGCACGGAGGTCGTCTTCGGGGCGCCCCGGGTGTTCGCCGCCGGCGACAGGCCCCGGTTCCGGAGCTTGTGGACCAGGGCGCTGGTGGTGGGCGTGGTCGCCCAGGAGGCCGCGCCCGGCCAGCTCCTGGCCCCGCTCGAGCAGTCCCTCGCCGCCCGCGACTGGACCCGCGCCGGTGGTGACGGTGGCGGCCGGCTGGAGATCCCCACCACCGAGTACAGCGGCCTCTTCGTGGTCGCCAGGGGCCTCGACCGGGTGAACCAGGTCCGTTCGGAGATCACGGACCTGGGCTACTCGACCAGCGCTCCTGAGAACCTGGTGGCGTCGGTCCAGCGGTACCTTCGGGTGGTGGAGATCGTGCTGGCCGGGATCGGCCTGATCGCCCTCGTGATCGCCTCCCTGGGGATCACCAACGCCATGCTCGCCGCCGTCCGGGAGCGCCGTCGTGAGGTCGGCGTGCTGAAGGCCATCGGCGCCCGCGACCGCGACGTGGCCCGGGTCTTCCTCATCGAGGCCGCCGTGCTGGGCATGCTCGGGGGCCTGGTGGGCACCGGCCTCGGCTGGCTCTCGGCGCTGGCCATGAGCAGGGTCGTCAATCGCTACCTGGCCGCTCAGGGCCTGGTCGGCGTCGAGCTGGGGTTCCCCCTGCTGATCCTCACCGGGGGCGTGCTGGGGTCGACCGTCCTGGCCCTGATGGCCGGCACCCTTCCCGCCCGCCGGGCGTCGCACCTTCCCGCCCGCGACGCCATGGAGGGGGTGTGACGCCGCTCCCGACGACGGCGGCCGTGGTGGCCGCGTTCCTGCTGGCCGCGTGCTCGGCGCCGGGGCCCACCACGTCACGGGGCGGGGTGGAGGCGCCACCGGTGACCGCTCCCGGCGGCCCGGGGCCCGTGTACGTCGCCGTCGGGGCCAGCGAGACGGCCGGCATCGGCGCCGACCAGCCGCTGCGCGAGGGGTGGCCCCGCGTGCTGTTCCAGACCGCCCTGCCCCCCTCGACGACGTTCGTCAACATGGGGATCCCGGGGGCCACGGTGGCCCAGGCCATCCGCGACGAGCTCCCCATGGCCGTGGATCTGCGCCCCAGCCTGGTGACCGTGTGGCTGAACGTCAACGACATCCTGGCCGGCGTCGGCGCCGACCGGTTCGAGCGGGAGATGGACACGCTCCTGCGTACCCTCCGCCGCGGCGGCGCCACCCGTGTCCTGGTGGCCAACGTCCCGCCCCTCGACCGGCTCCCGTCGTACCTGGCCTGCCGCCCGTCACCGCCGGCCGGCAGCGGCCCCTGCCGGCTCCCGGCCACGGCCCCTCCTCCCGCAGTGGTCAACGGCCTGGTCGACGACTTCAACGCCGCCACCTCCCGGCTGGCCGACCGCCACGGCGCCCACCTGGTCGACCTCCACGCGGTAGGAATGGCGGCGCGCGCCGCCGGCAGCGACGCCGCCCTGGTGTCGGGCGACGGCTTCCACCCGAGCACCGCCGGTCACGCCGCGGTGGCCGGCGCCTTCGCCGACGTGCTCCGCCGCACCGGCCCGCTCGGCCCCCCCAGCGGGTGACCCGTCTGGAGCTGGAGGCGGCCCAGGTCCTGCTCGGCACCTGCTCGTGGACCGACGCCACCCTGGTCAAGGAGACCGACTGGTACCCGAAGAAGACGATGACCGCGGCCGAGCGGCTGGCCTACTACGCCAGCCGGTTCCCGCTGGTCGAGGTCGACAGCACCTACTACTTCCCGCCGACGCCCGAGCTGTCGGCCAGCTGGGTGGAGCGGACCCCGCCCGACTTCACCATGAACGTCAAGGCCTGGTCGTTGCTCACCGGCCACCCCACGTTCCCCCATTCGCTGTGGCCGGACCTGCAGGACGAGATCCTGCCCGAGCACCGCGACAAGCGCCGCCTCTACCCGAAGCACCTGCCGCCCGACGCGGTCGAGGAGGCCTGGGACCGGTTCCGTCACTCGCTGATGCCGCTGCACTCGGCTGGCAAGCTGGGCGCCGTCCTCCTCCAGTACCCCCGGTGGTTCGGTCCCAAGGAGGCCCACCGCCGCGAGATCCGGGAGGCGGCCCGGCGTCTGGGCGACTTCCGCCTGTGCGTCGAGTTCCGGCACGCCAGGTGGCTGGAGGACGACTGCGAACCGACGCTCGCCATGCTCGAGGAGCTCGGCGTGGCCTTCGTCTGCGTCGACGAACCCGCCGGCTTCCCGTCGTCCATGCCACCGGTCGTGGCGGCCACGTCGGACCTGGCCGTGGTCCGCTTCCACGGCCGCAACACGGCCACCTGGGAGACGCCGACGCCGACCGCGGCCGAGCGGTTCCTGTACCTCTACACCGAGGACGAGTTGCGGGAGTGGGTCCCCCGGATGAAGGAGCTGGCCGCGTCCGCCTCCGAGGTCCACGTGCTGATGAACAACTGCTACCGGGACTTCGCGGTCGTCAACGCCGAGCAGATGGGAAGGCTCCTCGCCGGTGGGTGAGCGGGCGGTGTCCACGGACGGGGTCGAGGTCGCCGTCCACGACCTCGGTGGCGACGGCCCTCCGCTCCTCCTGGCCCACGCCGCCGGGCTCTGCGGCGGGGTCTTCGGCCCGCTGGCCAGCCGGCTCGGCGGCCGGTTCCGCTGCTGGGCGCTCGACTTCCGCGGCCACGGGGACTCGATCACGCCCGAGGAGGTCGACTTCGCCTGGTCCGGCCTGGCCGACGACGCCCTGGCCGGGCTCGACCACCTTGGCCTCGAGGGGGCGTACGGCGTCGGCCACTCCTCGGGGGGGGCGGCGCTGCTCGATGCCGAGGCCCGCCGGCCGGGCACCTTCTCCGCCCTCTGGTGCTTCGAGGCCATCGTGTGGCCCGAGCCGCCCCCGCTGGCGCCGCGGATGGCGCTGATCGAAGGGGCCCTGCGCCGCCGGGAGACGTTCCCCTCGCGGTCCGACGCCTACGCCCACTTCGCGGCCAAACCGCCCCTCGCCGCCCTTGACCCCGACGCCCTGCGGGCTTACGTGGAGTGCGGCTTCGCCGACGACGACGCGGGGGACGGGTCGGTCCGGCTCAAGTGCCGGCGGGAAGCCGAGGCTGCCGTCTACCGCCAGGGCCTGACCCACGACGGGTTCGCCCGGCTCGGCGACGTGACCTGCGACGCGGTGGTCGCCGTGGGAGCGAACAGCCCCGCCATCGGGCTCGACGTGGCCCGGGCCCAGGCCGCGGCCCTGCCGCGGGGCCGGCTGGAGGTGTTCGACGGGCTGGGCCACTTCGGCCCCCTGGAGGACCCCGACGCCGTGGCCGGGGCGGTGCTGCGGGCGTTCGGGGCCGGGGCGGTCTGAGCCGAACCTGTGTCACGTACCGGTGCTGTGCGCCGGTACGTGACACCGGTTCAACGCCGGCCCGAAGATCCGCGTTCCTGTCGCAGCCCGTCGGTAGCCTCTGGTCGATGGCTCTGCAGCTCCCGACCTCGCTGTCGCCCTCCAAGGTGGCCTCGTTCAAGGACTGTGCACTGGCGTTCCGCTTCTCGGCCATCGACCACCTGCCCGAGCCGCCGTCGCCGTCGGCCACCAAGGGCACGCTGGTCCACCGGGCCCTCGAGCTCCTGCTGTGCGAGCCCCCCGGGCGGCGCACGCTGGAGACCGGCCTGGCCTGCCTGGAGGCGGCGCGGGCGGAGATGGCCTCCAACCCCGACTTCGTCGACCTTCACCTCGACGTCCGCGCCGAAGCCGCCTTCGCGGCGGAGGCCGACACGCTCGTGCGCCGGTACTTCGAGCTGGAGGACCCGTCCCGGGTGAACCCCATCGGCCTCGAGCTCCGCCTGGAAGCCCGGGTCGGCAACCTCACCCTTCGGGGGGTGATCGACCGCCTGGAGCTCGACACCGACGGCGGGCTGGTCGTCACCGACTACAAGACGGGCAGGACCCCCGGCGTGGCCTACGAGCAGAGCCGGCTGGGCGGCGTCCACTTCTACGCCTTCCTCTGCCAGCAGGTCCTGGGCCGCCGGCCGGCCCGAGTTCAGCTCCTGTACCTGGCCGAACCCGTCGCCATCGTGGCCGAGCCGTCCGACCAATCAATTCGGGGCCTGCAGCAACGGACACAGGCCATCTGGAAGGCGGTGGAGCGGGCCTGCGAGCGCGACGACTTCCGTCCCCGGCCGTCCCCGCTCTGCGACTGGTGCTCGTTCCAGACCTACTGCCCGGCCTTCGGGGGTGACCCGGCCCGCGCGTCGGAGCTCGTCTCTGCCCCGGCCTGACCGGCACTAGCGTCGGCCGCCGTGCCGATCATTCCTTCTGCCGTCTCGTGCGCCGTCGACCGCTTCGACCGGCGGGCGGACACCGCCTTCGACCGCCTGCGGGGCCGACCGGCCGTCGACAAGCTCTTCTACGCCGCCACCGACCTGGGCGACTTCAGCCTGGTCTGGCTCATCCTGGGGGCGCTGCGGGGGCTGCGGTCCGAGCGTGACTGGCACGCCGCCGTCCGCCTGGGGCTGGCCATGGGCGCCGAATCGGTCCTGGTCAACGCCCTGATCAAGTCGGTGTTCCGCCGCGGGCGGCCGGCGTGGAACCCCGACCTCCCCCTGCGGGCGCGCAGGCCACGCACCAGCAGCTTCCCGAGTGGGCACTCGACCTCGGCGTTCAGCGCCGCGGTCCTGCTCTCCGAGGACGACGCCCTGTGGCCGCTCTACTTCACCGTGGCCGTCGTCGTGGCCAGCAGCCGGGTCTACGTGAAGATGCACCACGCTTCCGACGTGGCCGCGGGGGCGGCCCTGGGCGTGGGCCTCGGGTTGATCGGGCGCCGCCTGGTGCCTCTCCCACCGGCGCCGGCGGTGCTACCGGAGGTCTCCCGGCCTAGTTGACGCTGGAGACGGCCTCGTCGAGGTCTTCGAGGTCGTCGAGGGCGGCGAGATCGGCGAGGTCGGCGGCGGCGAGGATCGACCGCATGTCGAGGAGCAGGTCGGACACCTCGGAGGTCGACACGATCTCCCGGGTGTGCATGGCACCCAGGCCCTGGTCGATGATCCGAAGCGCCTGGTTGATGGCTTGCACCTTCTCGAGTGTTTCGCTCACATCTCTCCCAACAGCGGGCTCGATGCCCTGTTCCCACAAACTATCGTCACACCAAACGGGCGTCTTGAGGGTGACTCCCGTCTACCCAGCGCCACCCTACCTAAAGCCAGTGTCCAGTCGCGGGCGGGTCGATGTCGTGCGGGTTAACTGTCTCACCCCTCTGTCATGCTCCATGGCATGCAGAACCAGCTGGTCCTCCTGCCCTCAGAACGCACTCCGTGGGAGCTCGATGACCGCACGCGCGAGATCGGGCGGCGCGGCCTCGAGTCGGCCCGCGACGCACTCCGCCAGGCGCGCCCCCGTCGCCAGGCGGCCTGACCGCCGCGCAGGCGTGCGGTTCCTCGCCGCCGCGGCCGCGGCCTCGCTCGGGCTGGTCC
>JALYGL010000249.1 GCA_030777125.1 Actinomycetota bacterium | reverse complement strand
GCCTTCTGCAGCACATGGGGTGCGAGCGGTCCGCCCTTCACACCGGTGAAGACGTAGCCGTCGTCGCCGGGCTGCGCGAAGGCGTCGACGTGGCGACGAAAGTCGTCGATCAGCGCTGATGGGATCGAGACGGTTCGCCGGCCGGCCTCGGTCTTGGGCGGACCGATCAGGTGGGCGCCCGTGCGGCTGAGCTGCCGCTGCTGCTCGACGGTCACGAGCGCGGCGTCCAGGTCGAGGTCGGCTCGGCGCACCCCGAGCATCTCCGCCTTCGTAGACCGACGAACGCAGCGAAGAGCACGACCGATCGGAACCGCGGCCCGACGAGGTCCGCCAGCTCGAACGCCTGGGCGACGGTGACGATCGGTCACTTCGAGGTCGGCTCGGTGCCGGCGCCCTTGATGGTGCAGGGGTTGGTGATGGCCTCTGCGCGACGACGAACATCGCGGTCTGGTGCAGAGGAAGACCTCGTGGTGTCCGGAGCCCCGCCATCTGGCTGAAGGCCTCCTGGCGGAGCTCCTCGAGTTCGGAGGGCGCCAGGGCCTCCAACACCGCCCGCATGCCGTGTGACCATGCCCAGTCCCACCACGCCTGCTCGTCGGCGAAGAGGAACTCGATCTGTTCCTGGACGCTGCTGAGCACGTCGAAGCCGGCAGACCCGAGGAGAGACGCCAGGTCGAAGTCGCCTCGGAACGGGATCGGGACGGCCGGGCTGGCGCGTGGGCCGAACCGGCGCAACAGGCGCATCAGGAACTCCCAGTGCCGCCCCGCCCCCGTCGGCACCGACGCCGCGACGCGTCCGCCCGGCCGAAGCGGTCGGCGGAGCTCAGCAGCCGCGGCCGCGGGGTGAGGCAGGAGGTGCAGCACGAAGTTCGAAAGAGCGAGGTCGAAGGAGCTGTCGGCCACCTCCAGGGCCTCGGCATCCATACGCCGTACCGCGGCGTTCGCGAGGCCCCGCCGGTCGATCTCGCGGCTGAGCAGCTCGACCATCTCCTCGGAGAGGTCCACGCCCAGCACGTAACCGGTTGGACCCACTGCTTCGGCGGCCGGGAGCAGTGTCGCACCTCGTCCGGAGCCCACGTCGAGCACCCGCTCGCCCCTTCCGGAGAGCCGCCAAATCCACCAAGCGGGCACCGAAGGTGGCGAAGAAGGGTACGACCGTGTCGTAGTCGGCGGCGGCGCGGCCGAAGACTCCGGCGATCGCTTCGGCGTCGTACTCCACGGTTGCATCATCGCCGCTGGGCGCCCCACTTCCCAGGGAAGCCCTCGCCGGCGGCGGCACCCGTGACGGCACCGCCGCACCGAGGACCGGGCGAGGAGGGTACGCCTCCCAACGTTCTTCAGAGGTTCACCGGGGGTCCAGCACCCAGTCCACTGCACCGCAACCCGAGCTCCGTACCCTTCGAACTCAGTCGGAGTCGATATGGACGGAGGCGTGATGACTGGGATGGATCGACGGGCGTTCCTGAGCCGTGGCGCGGCGCTGGCGGGCGGAAGCCTTGTGGCGGCGGGGTCGTTGCAGACCCTCACCGCCCGGCTGGCCGGCGCCGTCCCCGGCGCCGCGCTGGGCCAGGAGAAGAAGGGCAGCTACGGACCGCTGCGCCCGGTGGTGGCCGACAACGAGCGGGGCGGCTTCGCCTACCTCGCGCTCCCGGACGGGTTCAGCTACGTGGTGCTGTCGCGCATCGGCGACCCCATGAGCGACGGCAACGCCACGCCCGCCCAGCTCGACGGCATGGCCGCTTTCACCGGCCCCGACGGCACCGTGCGCCTCATCCGCAACCACGAGATCCGCTCCGCTGCCCAGGTGCAGGTCGGCGGTCCGCTGGAGACCCGTTACGACCCCAGCGCCGGGGGCGGCACCACCACCCTCGACTACGACCCCCACGGGCGGGAGCTGGTGCGCGACTTCGTCAGCCTCAACGGCACCATCGTCAACTGCGCCGGTGGCAAGGGCCTGGGCGATCGCAGCTGGATCACCGGCGAGGAGATCATCACCACCGTCGGCGACAAGAAGCACGGCTACAACTTCGAAGTCCCCCTCGCCCGCAGCGGGCCCGCGCTCACCCAACCCATCGTGGCCATGGGCCGCTACGCCCACGAGGCCGTGGCCACCGACCCGGCCTCGGGCATCGTCTACGAGACCGAGGACGCCGGCTCTGGACGGGGCAGTGGCTTCTACCGCTACCTGCCCAACGACCCGAGAAGCCTGCTGGCCGGCGGGCGCCTGCAGATGCTGGCCGTCACCGGGCTTCCCAAGGCCGACCTGCGCGACGGCGAGGTGCCCGGCGTGGCCCAGGACGTGACCTGGGTCGACATCGATACCCCTGACGCCGACCCCCTCGCCGCCACCAACGCCGACGGGCTGGCCCCGGGCACCAGCGGCACCTTCGCCGAGGGCTACGCGAAGGGCGGAGCCAAGTTCAACCGCCTCGAGGGCACCTGGTACGGAGACGGCAGCATCTTCTTCGACTCCACCAGCGGAGGGGACGCCAAGAACCCCGATGCGCCCAACGCCGACGGCTACCGGGAGGGCTACGGCCAGATCTGGGAGTACCGGCCCCGGTCCCGCCAGTTGGTGCTGCTCTACCAGTCGCCCGGAGCCGACGCCCTGGACTCGCCCGACAACCTGGTCGTCACGCCTCGAGGCGGGTTGTTGCTGTGCGAGGACGACGCCTCGAGCGACGGGGACACCCACCCCCTCGCGCCCGGCATCACCGACGTCAACCGCTTGGTGGGCCTCACCAGGACCGGCGAGGCGTTCGAGTTCGGCATCAACCGCTTCAACGACAGCGAGCTGGCCGGCGCCTGCTTCTCTCCTGACGGCAAGACCCTGTTCGCCAACATCTTCGGTGACGGCTCGGCCGGCAGCGGTATGACCGTGGCCATCCGCGGGCCCTGGGCCCGGGGCGCGCTGTAGGCGGGTCGCTGCCCAACCTCGTGGCCCCGAGGTGCTCGCCGTGCTCGCCGTGCTCCTGTTGCTTCTATCGGACGGGCGTGGGAGTTCAGGCGGGGTGGACGGCGACGATCCAAGCAGCTCTTGACCAGGAGGCGTATATCAATCCCTCTTCATCTGGATGAACGTTGACAGCGACGTCGAGACGCCGGGAGCCCTGCGGGCGCTGGCCGAGCCTTTGCGGTGGCGGATCACCCAGCTGCTGGCGGACGATGAGCTGTGCGTGTGCCACCTCGTCGAGGAGCTGGCCGTGGCCCAGCCCCTCGTGAGCCACCACCTCCGCATCCTGCGTGACGCCGGGCTGGTCGACACCGCCCGCTACCGCTACTGGACCTACTACCGGTTGCGTCCAGAAGCTCTGGCGCCGCTGCGTGACCGGCTGGACCGCCTCGTGAGGCGTCCATCGGCGCCCGACGAACGGCGGCGACCGTGTTGTTGACATGACCCAGGTGCAGCCGGAGCTGTGGCGGCGCCTGTTGGCCGAGTACGTCGGCACCGCGTTCCTGGTCGCAGTGGTGGTCGGCTCGGGCATCGCCGCCCAGACGCTCAGCCCCGCCGACACCGGCCTCCAGCTGTTCGAAAACGCTGTGGCCACCGCCGCCGGTCTGGTCGCGCTCATCCTGGCCCTGGGACCGGTGTCCGGCGGTCACTTCAACCCGGTGGTGTCCCTTGCCGAGCCGTATTCGGGGGCTTGTCGGTTGCCGAGGTCCTCGGGTACGTGAGCGCCCAGGTCGCTGGCGCGGTCAGCGGGTCGGTCGTCTCCAATCTGATGTTCGCAGTATCCGAAGGCCCTGCCCGACGAGCTGGTGCGAGCCGCCGACGTGGTGGTGACCATGGGCTGCGGCGACGCCTGTCGGATCTATCCGGGCAAGCGGCACCTGGACTGGCAGCTCACGACCCGGCGGGGCAGAGCGTCGAGGCGGTACGGCCGATCATCGACGAGATCGACGCCAGGGTCCAAGGCCTGCTGGCCGAGCTCATTCCGACCCCCACCTGCCGTGACCGCACCATCGGGGCGGAGGGCGACGAGGTGCGTGTCGCCCGCGCACACCGATCGGCCTGCACGCGACGCGGCTGTGCGCCCGCCCGGTTCACGTCGCGATTGCATCGTCCTCAGGCGCCCTGTCACGGTGCTCGACGGAGCTGATCGGTCAACGCTCCTGCGGCTGAATACCGGGGCGCATCAGAGCGACGGACACGGCCACGAGCCACAGCCCGAAGAGGGCGAACATGACCTGAGGGAAGAACCCGACGACGCCGCTGACGATCAGCACCGCGGCCACCGGCAGTCCTGCGGCCATCAGCCACCGTGGGAGGAACGTTCCCGGTTGCGCCGCCAGGCTCGTTGCCGCGATCAGCAGTGCGGCCGGGATGGGGACGAGCAGAAACCCCACGTTCCCCAGGTCCATCATTCCCGTGGCCACCGAAGGGTCCCTGTTCGGGCCCGCTTCGAGCGCGGCCGCACCCCATCCCGCAGCCTGAAGCAGGAGCGGGCCGAGCAGGGCCAGGCCGGCGATCAGCGCCACGGGAGCCAGAATGCTGTCGTCGCCCTCGGTTCGGCGAATCGCCCGGTAGACGCTGGCCAGGAACCACGGGTAGAGGGCGAAGGCGCCGACCACGACCAGCGTGGTGTTCAGGAAGTGGTCCGCCCGGTGCTCGGCGAAGTACGCGGCGATCTCCGGGGCCGGTGCCTTGCTCGGCGGGGTTGGTTCACCGACGACGAGCGCCCCGAGCACGATCGTCAACAGGAACCCCGGGCCACCTATTGGAGCGAACCGCTCCCACCGCCGCTCTCGGGCGCTGCCATGGACCGGGCCCCCCGCCATGCGCTGAGTCTGCCATTCCGCTGACACACCAGCTGATGTCCCGCCGTTCGTTCACAGCTGCGTCGTTCTTCGGGAGTCTGATGGTCGGTTGCGACGCCGAGCTACTGGTCAAAGCGTCGCCATGTCGCTGGGAACCACGGTCCTCGTCGGCGGCGCACGTACCGGCCCAGCGCCTGGTCGGCTGATGCTCGTTTCCCGAAGGCCGGCGGCATCGGCGGCAACGGCGTCGAACAGATAGGTGGTGACCACGGGCCGGTGGTCAGACGGTGCGATGCCCCCGGCGAAGAAGTCGACGACCTCAGTCGTGAGTGGCCGGACCGGTCCCCGGTGGAACTGGAAGTCGATCACCCACGGCGCTGTCGGCCCGCCCCACGCCGGCGTGGTCGGCCACGTCGGCGGGGGCACCACGCCGAGCGCCGAGTAGGAGTCACCGAGGCCAGCAGCGTGGAGCACTCGGAGCACGTGCCAGGACTCGTTGAGGTCAAACATGAACAGCACCGGCTCCTCGGGTGCGGCCAGATCAGCCAGGGCTGCGGCGGCCGCCTCGGACTGGGCGATTCGAGGGTTGATGCCCTGCTCGAGCTCCCCACGAGTGCCCGGGTAGCAGAAGTGGGCGGTGCTGACCACGATCGTGGCACCGTCGGCGTCGGCGAGTCGAACCCAGAACAGCCGGCGGTCGCGGTGGAACTCGTCCACCCCGATGCCGATGTCCCACGCTCCGTGCTCGACCTCGACGAGCTGTCGGGCGTCCCACCAGATCGAGCTCTCGTGGCTCCACCCCCGCTCGCCGTCGTCGACGCGACGGTGGTTCGGGAGCTCTGCGTCGATCACCGCTCGGGTGGCGGGCCTGAGCTCCTGGACGGCGTACACGTCCGGTCGTCGGATCCGAAGCAGCGCCTCGAGAGCGCCTTGGCGCTCGGGCCAGCGGTTGTCCGCCCAGAGGTTGTGCGTCATTGCGACAAGGCGCACGAACTCACTCCTCGAGGTTGGACGCGCCGGGCGCCAGCAAGCGACCGACGGAAAGCACTTCCTCATCCTCTCGGTGGTTGTTTGCCAGGGCCTGTCGGTGGACGCAATGAGGTAACAACAGCTGATGAACACTGCCGGTCGGCGTGGACGGCGCGGGAGCAACCGACCTCGCCGTGCCGACCGATCCGAGCCGGGCCCAGTTGACGGGGATGCGTCAGGCGCGGCCAGGCCGACGGAACGTCCGCCGACATCGGCGACCTCGCAGCCGGGCGCCACCGCCCCGATCGTCTTCCGGAGCATGCGCTCCCAGGCCCGTGTCGCCACCCGTCGGGCGAGCAGGTGGTGTGCACCGGTCACGTGACGCCCGTTCGTATCGCCAGAGCACCGTCGGCACCAGCGGGCCGCATGAGCGGGCAACGGCGGTCATCGGGGGTTCCCCCAAGCTGAAGCGAGAGAACTCGACCTGTTGTTTCGACATTCCCACGCCTGGGGAACAGTGCGTCCTCAGCTTCCCGAGCTGAGGGCCCGGTTCGATCCCCGTCACCCGCGCTCTGGGAGAGGCAGTGTTCAGGGGCGATGGCTCTGCGCTCCAGCCGCCGACGGGGCTCGCTTCCCGCAACGACATCCGGAGGTTTGGTGAGCATGCGCCGGTCCGACTCGAGCGAGAACCATGACCGGGGGCCGATCCCGTTCATCGGCGCGTTCGAGTCGACCTACCAGCCGGCCCACGACATCGATGTGGCCGAGACCACCGGCCACGTCGACCGCTTCGAGCAGGATCTCGACCTTTTGCAGTCCTGCGGCATCACTCGCCTCCGCTACCCGGTCCGCTGGCATCGGATCGAGGCGTCGCCTGGCGAGTTCGACTGGACCGACGCCGACCGGTCGCTCGGGCGCCTCCGTGATCGCGGCCTGCGGCCGATCCTCGACCTGGTGCACCACACCAGCTATCCCAGATGGCTGACCGGCGGGTTGGGTGACGCCCGCTTTCCCGCCGCCTACCTGCGCTACGCAGAAGCGGTGGCCCGTCGCTACGACTGGATCCAGGAGTACACGCTGTTCAACGAGCCGTTCTCGACCCTGATGCTGTGCGGTCACGAGGCGATCTGGCCCCCGTACGAGCGGGGCCTCGAGAGCTTCCTGACCCTGGTCCGCAACGTCGTCCCCACCGTTGCCACCGCCAGTCGGTTGTATGCGGAGCTGCTCCCTGGTGCCAAGCACGTCTACGTGGACAGCGGGGAGCGCCACACCGCGGCCGGACCGGCCGGGGTGAAGATGGCGGAGCTGGCGAACGACCGTCGGTTCTTCGTGGCCGACGTCTTCCTCGGTCAGCACCTCGATCGCAGCCGTCCCTTCGTCCGCCAGGTCATCGCGGCAGGCTTCGAGGACCTGCTCTCCTTGGAGCCGGGCCGGATCGACGTTCTCGGCCTCGACTACTACGCCCA
>JALYGL010000248.1 GCA_030777125.1 Actinomycetota bacterium | reverse complement strand
CACAATAATGGCCATGAACCGGCGGCGCACCCTGCAGGATGAAGATAGTGGTGCTGGCATAAACTGAGGCGAGGTCGCAGGGGCGAGAGGCTGTCTTTGTTTCTGGTGCGGCGACAGCCCGTTCAATAATGGAGCCCGGACGCCTTGTCAGCACCCAGACTTGTTGCCCTCAGAGCACGCCGGGAAAACTTGCCTGCTGCTGGCGTCCCGCCCCTGCTGACTGATCTCACGGGGCGGCAGGGAGGACGCTATGGAGAAGCTCTATCCGCACTGCGCCGGCAGCGACGTGCATAAGAAAACGGCAGTGGTCTCGGTCAGTTGGCTCGATGAGCAAGGACGCCAGCAGAAGCAGACGCGCACGTTTTCGACCATGACTGCTGACCTGAGGCGTCTGCGTGATTGGCTGGCCGAGCGCCGGGTGACACACGTGGCCAGGGAATCGACTGGGGTGTATTGGCGCCCGATTTTCAACCTGCTGGAGGAGCAGTTTACGGTCATTCTGGCTCATGCGGCGCAGGTCAAGGCCGTGCCCGGGCGGAAAACGGATGTGCGGGATAGTGAGTGGCTGCTGGAGCTGATGCAGCAGGGGCTCATCCGGGGCAGCTTCATTCCCCCGGCGGCGATTCGGGAACTGCGGGACTTGACCCGCTATCGGACGAGCCTCATTCAGGAGCGGGCACGCGAGGTCAATCGGGTCCAGAAGGTGTTGGAGGACGCCAACATCAAACTGGGAGCGGTCGCGAGCGACACCTTGGGCGCTTCGGGCCGGCCGATGATTGAAGCGCTGATCGCCGGGGAGACCAACCCGGGGACCCTGGCTGACTTAGCCAAGGGGCAATTGCGGCGCAAGCGCGCGTTGCTCCAGCAGGCTTTGGACGGGCGCGTCTGTGCGCATCATCGCTTGCTGCTCCGTGAGTTGTTGGCTCACATCAGCTATCTGGACCAAGCCATCGCCCGGGTCAGCGACGAGATTGCGGAGCGCACCGGCCCCTTCGCCGCGGCCATCGAGTTACTCCGTTCTATTCCCGGCATCCAACAGCGGGCCGCCGAGGTGATCTTAGCCGAGATCGGGGCCGACCTGAGCCACTTCCCGAGTGCGCGGCATCTCTGCTCGTGGCCGGCGGTCTGTCCCGGGAATCGGGAGAGCGGGGGCAAGCGCCTCAGTGGCCGGACACGCTCTGGCAACCGCTGGTTGCGGGCGGTGCTCTTGCAGGTCGCCTGGGCCGCCGCGCGGGTCAAAGGTGGGTACTTCGGTGCTCAGTTCCGTCGCATCGCCAAACGCCGAGGTGAGAAGCGCGCTGCCCTGGCGGTCGCCCACAGCATCCTGACGGTTATCTATCACCTGCTCACCGACGGTGTCCTGTACGAGGACCTGGGCGCGGCCTACTTCGATCAGCTCGCCCCAGACAAGGTGGCACGCTACCATCCGCGCCGCCTGGCCGAACTCGGTTACGAGGTTACCCTCGTGCCCACACCTGCCGCCTGAGCCGGGCGGCGGCTTCTATCTTCTGGGAAAAATCCAGGCTAGGCCACCGCGGCAGCCAGCCGCGACCAACGCTGCGAGACCGGCAGAGGCGAGTCCACCGAGCAGGCGCCGCCGCCCTAGGCGCCGGCCTAAGGCGCAAGTTGTGGGTTGAAAAAGGGACGACCTCCGTGGCAAGAGAGGAGTGTGCAGCAACTCCCAAGCCCGGAGGTCGACCTGATGATGATGCCATTGGCGGACCTGTTCGTGCACGTCTATGTCCAGATCGATGATGGTCTGAAGAGCGGAGCGATCCCGGTGCCGCAGCGTCCAGGCCCCGAGCCGGCCTGCTCGGATGCGGAGGTGCTGACGATCGCGACGGTGCGGCATCTGCTCGGGCGGCGTAGCGAGAGTGGGTTCCTGGCGGAGGTCCGGCGCGAGTGGGGCGCGTATTTCCCGCGACTGCCGCACCGCAGCGAGTTCAACCGGCGGGTGCGCTGGTGGTGGGGAGCGTTCGAGCTGTGGCGGCAGCAGCGGCTGGCGGCGGTGCCGGAGGACGCCTGGCAGCAGATGGACACGACCACGCTGCCGGTCAAGCATCCGAGCCGGGTCCGCGGCCCCGACCAGTGGTTCGGCCCGGGCGGGCTGCGCGCCGGCTTCGGCCGCGACGCCGCCCACGGGGAGTGGTTCTACGGCTTCCGGCTCGGCCTGCGCACCGACCTAGTCTCGCGCTTGGTCCGCGCCTGGGAGATCGCCCCGGCCGCAGTCGATGAGCGGGCCGTCGGCGATGACCTGCTGGACGGGAGCTGGCCCCCCGCCGGCCTGCTACTCGACCGCGGGTTCGTCGGGCAGGATTGGACGGCTCGGCAGGCCGAGCGCGGCACTCAGGTCGTCATCGCCCACAGTCGCGCCGAGCGGCGGGCGCTCCCCGCCGCCGTCCGGCGCCCCGTCGCCGCCCTGCGCAACCGTATCGAGACCACCAAGGGCGAGGTCACCGAACAACTCGGTCTGGCCCGTCACGGCGCCAAGACCTTCTGGGGGCTCCTGACGCGCGTCGCCGCCACTCTGCTTGCCCACACCTTGCTCCGCCTCGCCTTCGCCTAACTCACAACTTGCGCCTTCGGCCACCTCGCCGAGACTGCCATCCGGTTTCGTCGGCCCGCCTGCCGACCAACCAGGAACAGACGACGGTTCGCGTGTGCCCTACTGCTTAGTGGCGTCGTTCTGGGCGGTCTGATGAGCGCCTGTCAGCCCCAGACGCCGACGACGACGACACAGGGTGCCGGAAGCGTCGCGGCACCGACCACGGCGGCTCCGCCC
>JALYGL010000247.1 GCA_030777125.1 Actinomycetota bacterium | reverse complement strand
CCAGTGCCTGGAGGAGTTCAACGTCCTCCGGCAGGTCCTCTCGAACGCTGGCGAGCGATAAGGGGTAGCCCTTCGTGGCTGTCTACCGGCGTTCGAGGCGTCACCGCTTCGTCCTGGTCCTGCTCGTCCTGACGTCGATCACCGCCATCACCCTCGACTTCCGAGACGGGGGCGAGGGCGCGCTGGAAACGCTCCGGAGCGGCGGACGGGACGCCTTCGCGCCGGTGCAAACCGCGGCCCGGAACGTGCTGTCGCCGGTCGGCAACTTCTTCGGCGGCATCACCCGGTACCGCAAGGTCCAGGCCGAGAACGCCCGGCTCCGAGCCGAGGTCGAGCAGGCCCGCATGGAGAGCGTGCGGGCGGTCGACGCCGAGCGCGAGCGCGAGCTGCTCACCCGCCTGGCCAACCTCGACTTCGCCGCGGACCTGCGCCACATCCCGGCCCGGGTGGTGGCCAACGCGCCCTCCAACTTCCAACGCACCGTCACCCTCGACCGGGGGTCCGACGCCGGCGTGGCCGTCGGGATGCCCGTCGTCACCGACGCCGGCCTGGTCGGTAGGGTCGTCGACGTCTCCGCCGACCGGTCCACCATCCTGCTCGCCACCGACCCGTCATCGCGCGTCGGAGTCCGCCTGTCGGCATCCCGCGACATCGGCGCCCTCACCGGCGCCGGGCCCAGTGACCTCATGCCCCTCGACCTCATCAACATCGACACCCCCGTCTCGGAGGGCGAGGCGGTGCTCACCAGCGGGCTCGACCAGGGGATCTTCCCGGCCCGCATCCCGGTGGGCCAGGTCCGCAGCGCCCGGGTGCCCGAAGGAGCGTTGACCCAGGAGGTGCTGGTGGAGCCCTTCGTCGACTTCCGGCGCCTGGAGCTGGTGCGCATCCTGGTCTGGACCCCGGTGCCGACGCCATGACGCCATGACCCGTTCGCCGCGCTTCCGGGTGCCCCTGGTGCTCCTGACCTTCCTCCTGCTCCACACGACCGTCCTGTCCGACCTCCGCATCCGCGACGTCATGCCCGACGTGATGCTGCTCGTCGCCGTGGCCGCGGGGATCACCGGCGGCCCGGTCCGTGGTGCCACCATCGGCTTCGTGTCCGGGTTCGCCGTCGACCTGTTCCTGCGCAGCCCCATGGGGCTGTCGGCCCTGGTGTTGACGCTCGTCGGCTACGTGATGGGCGTGGCCCACACCGGGGTGCTCCGCCCGTCGTGGTACCTGCGGTCGCTCGCCGCCCTCGTCGGCAGCGCGGGCGGAGTCCTGCTCTACGCCGTCATCGGCACCATGCTGGGCGAGCCGCTCGTCAACCTGCACCTGATCACGGTGGTGACGGTCGTGGCCGTGGCCAACTGCATCCTCGCCCCTGTGGTCGTGCGGGTGATGGCCTGGGCCCTCGCCGGAGACGTCGCCGACCGCCTGTCCCCACCCATCCCCGTATGAGCATCAGCATGACGCCCGACAACACGTCGCGGCTGCGGATGGCCGTCCTGGGCGTGGTCATCTTGTCGCTGTTCGCGGCCATGCTGGCCCGCCTGTGGTACCTGCAGGTCCTCTCGGGGCCGACCTACCGGACCGAGGCCCAGCAGAACCGGGTCCGGATCGTGGTGGCCGAGGCCCCCCGGGGCCGGATCCTCGACCGTCAGGGTCGGGTCCTCGTCGGGAACAGGGTGGTCTCCGCCGTGGTCGTCAGCCGGGAGGCGGTGGCCGAGCGGCCGGAGGTCCTGCCCCGGCTCTCCCAGCTGCTGGCCGTGTCCGAGGCCGAGCTGGCCCGCCGCCTGGCCGACGAGCGGTTCAGCCCGTTCAAGCCGGTGCCGGTGGCGGTCGACGTGCCCAAGGAGAAGCTGATCCACATCCGCGAGCACCAGGCGGAGTTCCCGGGCGTGGAGGGCACCCAGCTGACGCAGCGGACGTACCCCAACGGCACCACCGCGGCCCACGTCCTGGGCTACGTCGGCGAGATCAACGACGACGAGCTCGAGCCCCGCAAGGCCAAGGGGTACAAGGCGGGCGACACCATCGGGAAGTCGGGCGTCGAGCTCACCTACGAGGAGGAGCTCCGGGGAGAGCCCGAGATCGAGAAGCTCGAGGTGGACGCCGACGGCCGGGTCCTGCGGTCGCTGGGGAAGCAGCGCGGCGTCCAGGGCAACGACGTGAGGCTCACCATCGACCTCGAGATCCAGAAGCTGGCCGAGGAGTCGCTCCGGCAGGGCCTGGAGGCGGCCCGCAAGTCGTACGACCCCGACCAGGCCAAGTTCTTCATCGCCCCGGCCGGGTCGGTGGTGGTGCTCGACCCCGGCGATGGCGCCGTGCTGGCCATGGCGTCCTACCCCTGGTACGACCCGTCCGAGTTCGTCAACGGCATCCGGGAGCAGAAGTTCCGGGAGCTCAACGACCCCGCCGGCAACTACCCGCTCAACAACCGGGCCATCCAAGGCCTGTACGCGCCGGCGTCCACCTTCAAGCTGGCCACTTCGGTGGCTGCCCTCGAGCAGGGGCTCATCACCCCCAACTACACCCTGAACGACACCGGCACCTTCCGCATCGGCAACGAGACCCGGCGCAACGCCCGAGGGGCGGTGTTCGGCCCGGTGAACGTCAGCCGCGCCCTCACCGTGTCGAGCGACGTGTTCTTCTACGACCTGGGCGCCCGGTTCTGCCCGGGCAAGTGCCGGACCGGGATCCAGGAGACGGCCCGGGCCATGGGGCTGGGCTCCACGACCGAGGTGGAGCTGCCGTTCGAGGCCGCCGGCCGGATCGCAGACGCCGAGAGCCGCCGCCGCCTGCACGAGGCCAGGCCCGACGCCTTCCCCGAGGGCGAGTGGTACACCGGCGACAACGTGAACGTGGCCATCGGCCAGGGCGAGACGGTGGTGACGCCCCTGCAGCTGGCGACTGCGTACGCCACCTTCGCCAACGGGGGCACCGTCTACGCCCCTCGCCTCGGCGGTGCCGTACTCGACGCCAAGGGAGCCGAGCTCCGCGGGGTCGAGCCCAGGGTCCTGCGCCGCATGGACCTCCCGGCGTCGATCCGGCAGCCGGTCATGCGCGGCCTGGAGGGGGTCGTCACCGAGGAGAAGGGGACGGCGACGGCGGCCTTCGCCGGCTTCCCCCACAACCGCTTCCGGGTGGCGGCCAAGACAGGCACGGCTCAGGCCCCGCCGAAGCAGGACACCGCCCTGTTTGCCGCCTTCGGGCCGGTCGAGAACCCGCAGTACGCCATTTCCGTGGTGATGGAGGAGTCAGGGTTCGGGGCGTCGTCCGCCGCGCCCGTGGCCCGGCGGATCTTCGACGGCATCCTCGGCCTCCCGCTGACGCCCGTGGCGACGGTGGCGGGCGGGCCCGACTGATGGCCGCCGGCCGCCGTCCCCGCAGCAGCAGCCCGCTGGCGGCATGGCGCCACGTCGACCTCCTGTTGGTGGCCGCCACCGCCGGGATCCTGGCCATGAGCCTGCTGATGATCTACTCGTCGACCCGCCAGCGACAGCTCCAGGCCGGTCTGGACCCGGCCTTCTTCGTCAAGCGCCAGGCCATGTTCGTCGGCGTGGGCATCGTCGCCCTGGTGCTGATCACGCTCGTGCACTACGAGGCCATCCGCAACGCGGTGCCCGTCATCTTCGGCGGCTCGTTGCTGATGCTGCTCCTGGTCCTCACGCCGCTCGGCACGGAACGGCGGGGCACCCAGGCGTGGTTCCAGCTGGGCCCGTACCAGTTCGAGCCGTCCGAGGTGGCCAAGCTGGCCCTGATCGTCACCCTGGCCGCGTACTGCGCCAATGAGCGCGGAGCGCTCGACCCGGCCCGTCTGGTCACCGCCCTCGGACTGGCCGCCGCCCCCCTGGTGCTCATCTACCTGCAGCCCGACATCGGCACCGGCATGGTGTTCGTCGCCATCGTCATGGGCCTCCTCCTCGTGGGCGGGGCCACCGCCCGCCAGATCGGCGTCCTGACCCTGCTCGGGCTGACCGCCATCGTCGCCGTCCTCCAGCTCGGCGTCCTCAAGGACTACCAGCGCGACCGCCTGGCCGCCTTCCTCGACCCGAAGGAGGACGTCCAGCGGACGGCGTACAACCTCAACCAGTCCAAGATCGCCATCGCCGCCGGGGGCCTGGGCGGCCGAGGCCTGTTCCAGGGCACGCAGACCAACCTGTCGTTCGTGCCCGAGCAGCACACCGACTTCATCTTCACCGCGGTGGGGGAGGAGCTCGGCTTCGCCGGCGCGGTCACGCTCCTCGGGCTGTTCGCCCTGGTCATCTGGCGCACGTGGCGGACGGCCGCCGAGGCCAAGGACGAGTTCGGCCGCCTCCTGTGCGTGGGGGTGCTCTGCATGCTCGTCTTCCAGGTCTTCGAGAACGTGGGGATGACCATGGGCATCACGCCGATCGCCGGTATCCCACTGCCACTGATGTCCTACGGCGGGTCGGCGACGGTGGCCACCCTGATGGCCGTCGGCCTGGTGCTCAACGTGCACATGCGCCGTTTCAGCTGACGTCGGATATGATCCGGGCCACTCCATGACCTCTTTGTGGCCGCGGATCCAGCTGCTTGTGGCCAAGGTGCTCCTGGCGCCTCGGTCGGCCGCTCCGACCGGCCGGAACGCCCTGCGGGTCACGGGCCAGCCCGTCCCCGGCCGACCGATGCGGCCGTGCCGGGCGCACCACTCGATCGAGCGCTCCGGCGCGCGGAGGGGCTCGCCCCCGTCCGCCGTCGACGGAGGCGCCGCACGCCCCGGCGCGTGCGCTCCCAGAAGGGAACGCCCTGATGTCCGAACCCGTCTCCAGTCCCCCCGGGGATCCCGCACCGCGTCCGAGTCCTCCCTCTCCGCCAACAGCGCCTGACGGAGCCGCCGCCGGGGAGCGGCAGCCCGGGCAACGGAGCCGCCGCCGCGGATCCCGCGGTGGTCGAGGAGGCCCGAAGCGCCCGCAGACGACGGCGTCCACGGCCGGTCCGGCGGTGGGGTCCGACAGCGGTGACGGCACTCCCGACATGCCCCACCCGCCCGGGGAGGGCCGGCCGTCGCCGCAGGCGGCGGCCC